>JABMRP010001176.1 GCA_013202535.1 Planctomycetota bacterium | reverse complement strand
TCGGCCGCCGATCACGAAACGCAAAACTTTTCAGGAAAGCGACTTACGTCCGCTTCTCCCATCCCGAAACCATGCGAACCCATAACATAGAGCTAGCACCACGACCGGCATCAGGGGGGCTCGCATGCGAAGATTGCTCCAATAGAGCGCGTGGACGGCCGTAAACGTGGCGGCCAGAAGCATCCCCCATAACAGCCAGTCGGGGGGTCTGCGGCCTTGGCGCAAGGATTGCCAGAAGCCGGCGGTCAGCCCTACGATCGCCAGCGCCAGCACCCCCACATACCACGCGGCCGTGAGATACCGGGCCCATCGACGCAGCGGGCCCTCGTCCGGATCGACCTGGTGTGGCAGGGGAGACCAAAACCGGGCAACGCGCACCGCGCACGACCAGCCGAACATGGCCGGTTCCGCGGCGATGTTCCGGCGAGCCTGCCGATAGGCCAACCGATCCCTCTCCCATTCGCCCCCAGGTGCATGCGCGGCTACCGACCGGTTCCACTGCCGCTGGAACGACCCGTTGTCCCAAACGCTACCCCGGGGGGCTTCTCGCAGGTATTGGTAGAACTGGGGATTGTTGCCCAGCAGCAGGGTAAACCCGCCGTGCGTGGTGGCCGGGATCGGATGCCCCAACTGCCGCTGGTTGCGTACGACCCACGGCGTCAATACGGCCGCCACCGATCCGGCGTAAACGGCCAGCACGGCCAGGCGTGACCTCCACGAATTGGCCAGCCACGGCAACACGAGGGCGGCCATCACGGCAAAGACCAGAAACGTCGGTCGGCATAACGCGGCCAGACCGGTCAACACGCCGGCCACCGCCGCGCCCCGTTTCGACGGTCGCTGCGAGACGGACGTCATCGCACCCAAGACGGCGACCGCCAGAAGTGTCGCGGGCGTTTCGGTCATCATCTGGGCCGACTGGGCCGACAGGATCGGATCGCAGGTCACCAGCACTCCGGCCAGCAGGGCAAGGCGTCCCAATCCCCAGCGAACGCCCAGGCGAACGACCAGCCAAACGGTCGTCGCCACCATCGCCAGGTGCAGCAGCGCGACCGCCCAACGGCTCCACTCCCCCAGGGCCTTGCAAGGCGCGAGCATCAGCGGATACAGGGGCGGCCGATACGCGGTGGGCGTTTGTCCGCTGCCCAACGTTCCATGTTCCCAAAGGTTGCCGGCCAACTGGGCATATCCGTCGGGATCGGCCGTCAGTGCGTCGGGCACCAGCAGCAGCGCCGCGCCCCGGGCGACGATCGTCAGCACCAGCAACCCGACAATCGCCGCAGAGCGTACGACGGGCCGATCGTCCGAAGCGGAATGGGGCGTGAGGTCGGGCACGAGTGGCGGTCCGGTTTCCATGGGCGAACGAGAACGTACCACTCTATCATAACCCATGCCGGCTCGCATGACTGGCTCAACCGTTCCTGCCCCACGCAAACCGAGGGCACCTCCGATCAGCCGCCCATTTCTGGGCGCGACGTTGCCCCGCCGGCAGTACCTCGTCGGGATGGAGCCCCACTCCGAGGCATGAAATAGATTCCCCCTACATTACCTCGTTTCCCTCAGCCGCCGACCGAGCGGTCACTATCCGTGTTTTTCGGGATTCGGGGCAACCCGCGGGCCGATGAATCAGTTGGGTTCGGGCAAGGTAATTCACCGACGGCGAAATGGCATGTTGCCGCCGTCACATTGTGTGTATCCTCTTCGGCGGAATCAGCGAGCCTGGAGGTTCGTGTCGACCGGGGGGGTGGAGAAAGGATGGTTTGCCGTGGATAGCGTGAGAGTGTTTCGAATGAGTGTTCTGGCGGCCCTCGTGGTCTGCGCCGCCGGGTCGGTCGCATGGGCACAGGATCTCGGCGCGACAACGCCGACTCCCGATCCCGACGTGCCGCAAGTCGGCGATCCCCTGCCACCACTGGTCAGTGATCCGCCGCCACTGCCGGTCAGTGATCCGCTGCCACCGCTTGTCGGCGATCCATTGCCTCCGCCAGCCGGCGATCCGCTGCCGCCACGGTACGGTGATCCGTTTCGCCGCCAGCAGTCGACCATGA
>JABMRP010000021.1 GCA_013202535.1 Planctomycetota bacterium | reverse complement strand
CGGTCTGACCGGTGAGGCTTATGCCGCACAACTTGGGGTTGGCTCGCAAGGCGTTCAAGGCGATCCGGCGGCTGTCGGCCTGGCGAGATTCGCTGGCGCGCACCAGGTCGCCGGGAGTGGGAAACGCCGCTTCGAGGCCGAAACGACGCCAGTCGGCCTCGAACCGCTCGGCCATGTCGCGGTAGAAGCGATAGTCCTCGAGATCCGCTCGCCCGCCGTGTTGCTCGAACAGGCGGCATGCGCGGATCGGGTCGATGGCACTGCCGGTGCCAAACTCACTGGCGAAAATCTGGTCGTCGGCCGATGCGGCCGGCTTGTAGCCGCCGGGCATCGGCAGGCCCGTTGGCCACGGCGGTTGCGTCCGGTAGCCCGCCAGTACGCGGGGATCGAAGGGGGCGGTCGGATAGGCGTGGACGTCGGCGATGCCCCCGATCCACTCGCCGGTGTGAGGCAGGCACAGGTTGCCGATCGTGGCTTGCTGGTTGTCCCATCGGCCGCTGTTGAGTACCACCATGCGCGTTGGATCGTGCTCACGCACCAGCGGCGGCATGCCGACGGCGTGGCGAAAGATGGGCGTGTCGTTCATCTCGTTGAGCAGGCCCCAGATGACCACGCAGGGATGGTTGCGGTCGCGGAGGATTCCCTCGCGGACGTGTGCATCGAATCGCTCTGCCATCTTCGGCGAATCGTGCCACAACCACGATGCTTCCGTCTCCTCGTAAACCAGCAGTCCCAATTCATCGCAGAAGTCGAGCTGCTCGGGAAACATCAGTCGACCCAGTGAACGGATGCAGTTGAATCCCATCTGCTTCATCATTCGCAGTTCGCGACGCAGCATCTCGCGGTCCGGCGGCCGGCAAAGCCCCATGGGATAGTGCCCCACCGTATGCGCCGACTTGAGAACCAGCCGCTTGCCGTTGAGACAGAAGTAGCCGTCGCGGAAAGTGAACTCGCGGAAACCGAAACGCACGACCAGAGCATCCGACAACTCGTCGGCCACCGACAAGGAAGTTGTCATCCGGTACAGGAAGGGATCGTCCGGCGACCAAGGCTTCGGGTGGGCCACTTCGATCGGCATGTCCAGAAGCGACCGGCCGCGCGGTATCTCGACCACTTGGCGATGCACCGCCTCACCTTCACCGCCCGCCGCCGGGCGAATGTCGATCGCAACGGTGCCCCGCAGTGCCTGTTCGGCCTCGTTCAGCAAGGTGACGTGAGCGACGACCTCGCCGCGGGTGAGCCGGGGCTCGGCGAAAACGTCGAGCACTCGTACTTCGGGGACGTACTGCAATTCGACGGATTGCCAAAGGCCGCCGTAGTTGTGGTATCGCCCCGTCCCGGGCTTGAAGTCGACGACCTTGATTCCGTGGGGCACGTGCTTGAGTTGAAAACCGTCGATGTCCTCATGCTTTGGATTGATCAGACGCACGACGAGCCGATTCTCCGCCTCCGGTTTGAGTGCCGCCGTGGCATCCAACACGAACGGTGTTTCGCCCCCCTCGTGTTGGCCCAGGCGTTGGCCGTTGAGCCAAACTTCGGCAAAGTAGTCCGCGGCCCCGAATCGCACCAGAACCCGCTGGTTCCGTTTGGGCGGCTCATCCAGGCGAAAGGTCTTCCAATACCAGACAACGCCGTCGTAGCCGGGAAACGCCTCCTCGAGTGCTCCGGGCACGGTCGCCGAGCGTGCCGTCTTCGCAGCGCTGTCGGCAAACCAACGGTCGCTCTTGCCAATGTTGCCCGGATCGATCGCCAGTGCCCAGGCTCCGTCAAGCGATACGCCGTGGCGCGGCGTGTCCATGGCGAATCCTCCAGGCACACCCCAGGTGAATGCCCAAAGGACAAGAATGGAAACGAGAAGAACTCTCGGATACCGCATGGTGTTTCACCCCAAGACGGAACGTGGTGGCAATAACGCGTGGATATCGGCCTAACGCGCACACGATGCACGGAAGTTACTCTGTGAGAAACTACACCCGCCAGGGTTCCCGTTTCGCCCGGCACAGCAGCCGCGAGGCCGCCGGGTCGCCGAGGATCTGTTCGGCAACCGGATCCCAGCGGATCTTTCGGCCCACCATCATCGCGATATTGCCCAGGTGGGCCACGCTGATGCTGCGATGGGCCACGGTGACCGGCGCCGCGGTCGGCTGGCGGCTCTTCACGCAGTCGAGGAAGTTGCCGTGCTGGCTCTGGCTTTGGTAGAGATGGATCTCGTCGGGGCCGATGACCGAGCCGGCCAGCGACGGCGGGTCGGTCTTGCCGCCCAATTCGACCCAGCCTTCGGTCCCCTCGAAGCGGTTGGGACCGCCGCTGCGAACGATCATCTTCACCCCGTCGGCGTAGGTGCAGGTGAATTCAAAGGACGTGGCCGCGTTCCACAGATTGTCTCGCGGGGGAAACGTCCCCTGTCCTTCCACTTCCACCGGACCGGTCTCGTCGCAGCCCATTCCCCAATGGGCCATGTCGATCATGTGGGCGCCCCAGTCGGTTACGTTGCCGCCGGAGTAGTCGAGGTTCCAGCGGAAGTTCCAATGGCAGCGGTTGAACGTATACGGTGCCCAGGGCGCCGGCCCCAGCCAGAGATCGTAGTCGAAGCCGTCGGGGATCGGTTCCGGGCCGAACGTCTTCTTGGCGTTGTTGCGGATCCAATGTCCCCCGGGCAGGCCCACGCGGACCGTCTGCAGCCGCCCGATGCGGCCGTTGCGCACCAGCTCGCAGGTGTGGCGGCAGCCCGCGTCGCTGCGCCGCTGCGAGCCACACTGAAAGACGCGCTCGTAGCGGCCGACCGCCTGGACCATCGCTCGGCCGTCCTCCACCGTCAGGCTCAACGGTTTCTCGCAGTAGATGTCCTTGCCCGCGACGGCCGCCGCCACGACGATCGTCCCGTGCCAGTGGTCGGGCGTGGCCACGCAAACGGCGTCGACGTCGGTGCGCGCCAACAAGTCGCGGAAATCGCGATACCCGTCCACGCCGCGGAAACTCCCCGAGGGCTCCCGATCGGCATAGTGTTTGTCGACCTTTTCCTTGGCCGGAGCCAGGCCGCGGTGCCAGGCGTCTTCGTAGCGGGTGCTGCCGGCGTCGACGTCGCACAGGGCAATCATTTGCACCCGGCCGTGGCCGAGAAAGGCGTTCATGTCGACCGTGCCTCGGCCGCCCAACCCGATACAGCCCATGGTAATCCGCTCGCTGGGCGCCGGCCTTCCGTCGGCCCCCAGCGCGGAGCCGGGCACCACCCAAGGCGCCGCCACGATCGTTCCCGCCGCCAGCGCGCCTCGCAAGAATTCTCGCCGCGTGGAACGTCTGAGTGCTGAGTCTCGCATTGGTTTTCTCCTTCGGTCGGTCGACGGTGGGGTGTCTGTCGGTACGCCGGCATTGTAACACACTCGAAGTGAAAACGGCAACTTCGTCCCCGCCGGACATGCCCGGGGGCATTCTGTGTTGGAGTATCCCACAGACTGAAACATTGCAGATCGGTTGCCGGTCATCTAACGTGAAGGAGTTACGTCTCCCGTCGATTTCAGCATCTCACCCACGCGGAGTCTTGCCATGCCCAACCAATCGAGCGCCCTGCGGGCGATGCCTTTGCTTCTGAGCGTCCTTGCGGCCGGTGTGCTGCTTGCTGCAAGCAGCACGCCGGTCATCGCGGCCCGGCAGCCCAACATTCTGATCCTCCTGGCCGACGATCTGGGCTACCGCGACGTGAGCTTCAACGGCGGGGAGATTCCCACGCCGGCGATCGATCGGATCGCCCGAGAAGGCGTGAACCTGACGCAGTTCTACGCCTGTCCCGTCTGTTCGCCCACCCGCGCCGGGCTGATGACCGGCCGCTGGCCGTTGCGGATGGGTATCATGCGGGCGGTGATCCCGCCATGGCGGCGCTGGGGTCTGCCGCCGGGAGAGCAGACCATGGCCGAGCTGGTCGCCGGCGCCGGCTACGCGCATCGCGGCAT
>JABMRP010001175.1 GCA_013202535.1 Planctomycetota bacterium | reverse complement strand
ACCGGGGCGACGGAATCGCCCAGGTGCGCGGCGAGGCCCGTTGTCTGGAAGGTAACATTGGCGGAGTGCGGGTGACTCGGGCGATGATCTCCGACGAGGAGTTGCGGATTCAGACGATGCTGAAAACGGCCAGTGCGTTGACCAACATCGGTAACCGCTATAAGGAATTCGGCCTGAAGGACAACGCCCAGAAGAAATACGAACAGGCCTTGGACGTCTGCGAGGAGATCATGGGCGAAGCCCGCAAGCTGGGCGGTCGCATGCTCGAACAGACGTACGTCCAACTGTGGCACATCTACTTCGAGATGGACCGGCTGAACATGGCGGCGGCGATGTGCCAGCGGTTGCAGAAGGAATTCCCCCAGAGCGGGTTCCTCGACGACGCCCTGCTGCAATTGGCCCAGGTCGCCCGAAAACAGGGCGACTTCAACCGCGCCATCGGCGTCTACCATCGCCTGGTCAACATGCAAACGAGCCAACTCCGCGGCGATGCCCAGTTCGGTATCGCCAGTTGCTACACCGAGCAGGCCGAGGCAACGACCGGCACCCGCGCCGGCCAACTTCGCGACCGGGCGTTTCAGGAGTACAAGAAGGTGTTCGACGACTTCCCCGAGAGCGGTCGAGTCGGCGAAGCCGTGGCCCAGATGGCCGACTACTACTACGAGCAGAAGGACTACGCCCGGGCGGTCGACACGTTCGAGACGGTGCTTGCGATGTACCCCGACGCGAAGTTCATGGACGTCATCCTCTACAACTACGGCCGCTGCCTGTATCGCATGGGCCGTAAACCCGAGGCCTCGCGACGCTTCAACCAATTGATCGCCGACTTCCCCGAAAGCCCCAAGGCCGCGCAAGCGAAGAAGATTGCCGAAGCGCTGGCCGCGGGAGGGTAACGGGAAAGCGGATAACTTACAGACAACCAGCGTGTATACGCCTTGGATCACATTCACTTGAACAGGAAACGGCCGACATGAAACGCTCCTTGATTCTGACGGTGACCGTTCTGGCTTTATTTGCTCTGGCACGAGCACAGGAACCGGCGCCGGAGAAACCGGCACTGGAGAAACCGGCGGTCGACACCATCGGGCAGGAAGCCTCGAAGCTGGAAGCCGAACTCGGCAAGTATAAGGACACTTCGCCGGAAGCGGCCGAGACGCTGGTCAAGTTGGTCGAACTGTACCACGCCGACGGCCGGGTCTTCGGGCTGATCCGCGCGGCCGAGACGTTTACCGTGTCGCATCCGGCCGACCCGCGGCATCAGGCGGTCATGCTGAAGCTGATCGACGGGCTGCAAGCCACGTCGCGCAACCCGGAGATGGCCGCCACCTGCCGGCAGTTTCTGGGTCGTTACCCGAAAGCCGCCGAATGTGGTGCGGTGGAACTCCGCCTGGCTGATACGCTGCTGCGAATGGCCGATCGCACCGCCGCGGCCGATGCCTGCCGATTGGTTTGGACCCGCCAGTCAAACACACCCGTCGGACGTCGTTACGGTGCCTTGGCGGTGGCCAACTATTCCGCCGTGGGCAGCACGCCGTCGATCACCGCGGCAGCCGAACTGGCCGAGGAGATGCTCGACAAGTCGCCTTCCGGCGAATTCGCCAAGTGGATCGGCTATCGGGCGGTCAACGAATGGCGGCGGATCAGCCAATGGGCGCCAAGCTGCATCGCCGGCAACAAACTGGCGAAGAAGGGACTAACGGCCGACAAGCCGTTGGCCCTGACCGTTTACGGCCTGATGGTCGAAAGCTACGGCCGGCTCGGTCAACATGCCAACGCCGCCGAGGTGATCAGGCGAGCCCGATCGATCAACGACACCCCCGAGTTGCATCGTCAGCAGATCGAACGGCTGAATTCGGCCCAAGCCGATGTCCGCCAGATCGAACCGCTGGTCAACGACTATGTGCGGAAGTACTCCGACCGGCAGGACCGCTTTGCCATGCAAGCTGTCTTGGCGTTTGCCTACATGCGATTGGAAGATAAGAGGCACGGGCTGGAGATGCTGGGCGATGTGCTCAAGAACGAGGCCGTATGGGGCGGTACCACCGACCAGTACGTTCGCAACATGGGCGGCGAGCCCGCAGACATAACGGAGGCCGAAAAGGTGCTTCGCGATGCGATCAATGCGAACCCGAAACAGGCCGCTTGCCTGCGGTATTATCTGGCGTTTCGAGTCTATCGCGACAAGATGCACGACGATGGCAAGGTTCGCGCCACGTTGCGCGATCTGATTACTCGCTCGCCGTCGGACAACTACTCGCGCGAAGCGGTCGAATGGCTGTTGGACAACGCGCCGAGCATCGGTGAATTTGGTGCCGACGTGGACCGGATCATCAAGTCGCGCCGCGCGAATCTCCATTTTCCCAACTTCCACAAGTACTTGGGCGAGTGGCAAGTGAAAGCCAAAGCTCGCGAGGACTTTGGCGACAAGGCCCGGCAAGTGGCCGACAAACTGCGGAAAGCCGACGCCGATCCGATCCTCAGCACCTGGGTGAAGAATTACGACTCGAACACCCGAGCCGGCGCGGCCGAGCGGGACGTTCTGCTGAAGCCCGACGTGTTCGGTAAACTGACCAACGACATGGCCCACGTCGTGGCGTGGACCCAGGCCGAGTATTTCCGTCAGGTGGGCACGAGCGAAGAACGCGCGGCGGCAATCCCCATGTT
>JABMRP010001174.1 GCA_013202535.1 Planctomycetota bacterium | reverse complement strand
GCGCCGGATCGAAGACCACCAGTTCGCCCACCCGCCCCACGTGATGCCCGGTGACGATGCCGACCCCCTTCGTGGGGTGCTTGGGGATTGCCCTGGTGTAGAAGATCCCGTTGGGCCAATAGCCGCCGCTGCCGTAGAACTCCCTTTGGCCGCTGCCGTCGGGGTTCATCGTGAAGAGGTATCGCCCCCAGACGTGTGGGATGTCCGTGTATTCCCAGCGGAGATACATGATCCGCCCGTCGTTGGTCACCGTCGGACAGTAGTTGTGATCCTGGTCGAAGCAGAGCTGGGTCACGTTTTTCCCGTCGGCATCGATCTTATAGCTCATCGCCGTGTTGACCGAGGCGTTGCACGGCACGCCCTGCAAGGGGGCGGTGGAGATGAACACGATCTGGCCATTGGGCAAGTAACAGGCGTCGTAGTTGTGGATATCCGGATACGGCTCGGGCGTTACCTGGCGAAAGCCGCTACCGTCGGCGTCGATCTCGCAGACCTGCCAGACCCGGTCGTCGTTGGGCATCGAGAAGAGGACCTTGTCGGCGTCGTAATGCAGGTCCAGATCGCCCACCAGCCGCGTGCCGGGCGGTTTGAAGAGGGTTGCGATTTCGGGTACGGCTCGAAGGCCGGACATCACGGCGATCTCGTTTTCCCACTTATCGACGTCGGCCATGTTATCCTGCTGCCAGGAGCTTTGTTGCGGCAGGCCGAGAAACCTCCCCAGTCCCTTGCCGTCGCCCTTGGCGCGTCGCGCATCGCCCAGCGGAACGCGCTTGATCAGCAGCAGCTTGTCGAAATCCAACAACGGGTTGGCCAGCAGGGCCTCTCGCTCAAGCGCGAGGATCGCCTCGGCTGCTTCTCGCGCCTTCGCGTCGCCCCGATCGAGTCCCGCGCGGATTTCCGGCAGGCGTTTCTCGAACGTCTCCAGTTGGCGAAGATACGTTTCGCCCTGGGCATATCTTTCGGGATACGTGTTCGAAAGATCCTCAATGGCGAGACGCAAAGCGTGGAAGTCCACTAATCCCAGAGAATCATTTGCTTCGGTGTTTGCCAGTCCGCTGGAGAGCAAGAGGCTCATCAAAACAGAGAGTTTCCATACCCAGCGGCTCATCGTGTCGGTCCTCTCGAATATGGTTGTCAAATCGCCTCCACCCTGTCCGGCTCGGGCGTCGTCGCGGTTCATCGCTTCGCGACCATCACGAGATCCGTGCTTGCCTGCCGGTCGTACGGCTGGTCCTGGTAACCGCCGAAGAAGAGCACCTCGGTGGCGCCGGCGGCGCGGGCCATCTGGTCGAACTGCTCGGCCTCCATGCCAAGGAACCGGACCGATTGGCTGTGCATGGCCACGTCTCCCTCCAGGCTCGTGACGATCAGGTCGACGAAGCCTTGCCGGCCACAGCGATGAACGCCCTTGACGATGAGCACCTCGCCTTGCGGCAGCGTGGCCCGCTTGCATTTCTGCCACACGCAGGGCCCCTCGGAGAGGCGCCAGAGGTTGAGCACATGCACCACGACAGCTCCTCCGTCGCGTACGGCCCCCAGCATCTGCCGGATCGCCCGCTCGACCGTCGCCAGATCCGGGGCCAGCGCCAGCGAGTTGCCCACGCACATCGCCACGTCGTACGGCTCGGCGGACGCCACCGGCTCGTCAAAACCGCGGACGACCCAGCGAAGTCCCGGCGGCTCGCCGAAGTTGGCCGCGGCTCGCTGGATCATGCTCGGGCTGATATCCGAGCCTTCGACATGCAACCCCCAAGCGTGGAGCATTGCCGCATGCCGCCCCGTGCCGCAGGCCACGTCCACGACGCGCCGGGCGTTCATCTCCTCAAACAGCCGGCGGTAGAAGGGCTCTTCGGCGGCCAACCGCTTGGGCCAGTCGATCATCGCTTCGTAGACATCGGTCAGATCATCGAAGGGCGTGTTGGTCATCGTCTTTGCGGTTCTCGATTATCCGCCAGTCGGCACTTGATGACCGGCGTTGAATACGACAAGATTCTACCGGAGACGGGTGAAGTTCACCAGCATCTCCGGGAGCACGTCTTTGCTTAAATAAGTAGCCTAACAGCCTGTGCGCCCCAGATCCCGGCGACTTCCGCCGCGCTATTCGCAAGCCCTTCTCGTGGGTGGTGTGGTGAAATGCGTGTTGTGAGGTATAATTATCCTATCGCTGGCGGGAATGCCAGCGGGCGTCGTCTCCTTCCTGCTCTGATTCTCCTGCCGGTGGCAAGATGGGTATCCGGTGTTATTGTCCGCAAGGACACAAACTCAACGTCAAGAACTTTCAGGCCGGCAAGCGGGGAGTGTGCCCCTATTGTGGGGAGGGTTTCCGCATCCCGCTGGAAAGTACGCGCAAGAGCAGCGGACAGCAGAAGGCCGAGCACGAATTGGTCACCGGTGGTGGACCGGTACCCCCATCCCGCTCTCCGGCTGCGCCACCGGCGGTGGGCGACGAGAAGGTTTCCATCCACCTCAACCAATCGGCCGGTGGTGGGCCAGGCGACGATACGCCCGACGTCGATCTTGCGGCGGTTCTGAATGCTCCCGGAGGGTTTGCCCCGTCGCTGCCGACGTCGGGTTCGGCGAGCCCGGCGCCGGAGTCGCCGGCCGTCTCGCCGGCGTCCACTTTCCCGCAAACCGCGCCGGCCGACGTTGCCTCCGCGCGACCCGAGCCGGCGTCCCGGACACGGGCGGTTACGCCGGAAACAGGCACGCCGACGGCGGCTCCCATGGATGCCACAAGCCCCGAGATGCCGACCCCGGCCTCCGAGCCGGAGCCGGCCTCGCCTTCTCCCGCGGCGACCGTCGCGGCGGCTGATCCCGAGGTGGTGGATGCGTTGGCCGAGAGCCCGGACGCGGTTTGGTACGTTCGTCCGGCGGCTGGGGGGCAGTTCGGTCCAGCGGTGGGTACGTTGATGCGCATGTGGATCGAGGAGGGGCGGGTGAGCAGCGATTCGCTCATCTGGCGGGAAGGATGGCGGGATTGGCGGAATGCGGCGGTCGTTTTCCCCGAGCTGGCTTCCGGCAGCGAATACGGCCCGTTCGGCGTAACGCCGCCGGCGCCGGTCGAGCCGACGACCGCCGGCACCGATCTGGCCGCTCTTCGCGGGTCGACTCGCCGCCGGTCCAACAATACGGCAATTTTCGTGACGCTGCTCCTGCTGGCCGTCATCGTTCTGGTCGTCGTCCTGTACTGGGTACTCACGCGCGAAGGCGCCCCCGAGACGTCCCATCACCCCGATCGTCAATGTCGCAAGCCGGCCGTGGCGAGCATTTTTCCTCGGGCACCGATGGCACTCGATTCGACGGGCCGCCGGGCAACCTGAATCGGCCCGGTCGCCGCGGCGTGAATAGGCTTCCGAGCCGAGTGTCCAACGGCGTAAAGCCGGCCTCGGTCTCTGGTGCTTACCCGTGTGGGCGTAAGCGTTTCGCCTTGTACGCAACCGGCGCGTACTTGTCTGCCGGGTCCACGGTCCGAAGAATACCGTAGCGACGCGAGCAGCACATCAAATCGGATCTTTTCAGCGAACGACTGGGGTGGCCGACCGACAGCGGCGATTCCTGCTTCACGGGGATTGTTCCCACGCTCGGCAAGGGCCGGGTGGCTCTCGGTTCGGCGTTCCCGGTGCATACCCCTGGAGCGGCAGCGATGATAGCATCCAACGTGGAGCGGCTTCGTGGCGGAGGGCGGCCCTGTTTCCGTGGTATGGCGGCGCGATGGGTCTTGGGGAGCGCGGCGGCCGTGTTGCTGCTGCTTCCGTCGAGCGGTTCGGCCTTGGGGGTGAAGAAGATCACCCGCATGGTGCCGATGCGCGACGGGACCCGCCTGGCTACCGACGTCTATCTTCCCCAGGTCACACTGAAAGCATATCCGGCCGTCTTGATCCGCACACCGTACGGCAAGAACCGGATCACGATTCGTCATGCCCGATACGCACTGCACAACCATTGTATCCTGGTCGTCCAGGATCTGCGGGGGCGGTTCCAATCGCAAGGTGACGGGGCACTCGTCTTTCACGACGACGGTTGGGAGAACAATCGCGACGGCCACGAAACGATTCGATGGATCAGCCGGCAACCGTGGTGCAACGGGAAGGTGGGCACCTGGGGGCCTTCGGCGATGGGTATCGTGCAGAACCTGATGGCCCCCGACGCACCCCCTTCGTTGCAGGCGCAGTTCGTGATGATGGCCTTCTCGAATATGTACACGCAGGCCGTGTATCAGGGTGGCGCCTTTCGCAAGGAACTGGTCGAGGGGTGGATTGC
>JABMRP010001173.1 GCA_013202535.1 Planctomycetota bacterium | reverse complement strand
TGGGAGCCTCTCGTTCTTTGAAGGGGATCGATTGGCACGTGGTCGTGGAGCAAGATCGAGATGAGGCCTTCTTCGATTCCTATCGGTTGCAGCAAAACATCTACGTCGTGATCGCGTTGACCGTCGTGGGCGCCGTTGGTTTTTCCGCGTTGCTCGCGTGGTACGTGGCGTCGCCGATTCGAACGCTCAGTGAGGCGGCCCGTACTTTGGCCCGCGGAGATTTTGAACACGCGATTCTCGACGCACGGACCACGCGCCGCGACGAGATTGGGGCGCTGTATGCCGCGTTCGAGCACATGGCCGATCAACTGAAGGATCGCCATTCCACGCTGGAAACGCGTGTGGGGCTGACCGAGGTGGAACTGCAAAAGGTTGAGGCGGAATTGAAGGAGACACTGGAGGCAGCCGCGCGGTCCGAACGGCTTGCCGCGCTGGGGCGCCTGGCGTCCGGCGTGGCGCACGAGATCCGCACACCGCTGACTTCCCTGAAACTGTTCCTGCAATCCGCTCAAGAAGAGATCGCCTTTTCTCCTGACAATAGCGAGGATTACCGGATTGCGATGCGGCAGGTTGCTCGGATTGAGAAGACGATCAACCACTTCCTCGATTTTGCTCGGCCCCAAGAGCCCGTCATTTCGGACTTTGATTTCGTGCAGTTGGCCGAGGACGTGCTGGAGGTGATCCGCCCACGTGCCAACCAGCAGGAGGTCGAGATTCACGAGTGCATTACTCCTGAACTACCCAAGGTCAAGGGCGATGCGCATCAATTGGGCGAAGTGCTGGTCAACCTCTTGGTCAACGCACTGGACGCGATGCCGGACGGCGGTCGGATGACGATCTCCATAGCTGCGGAGACAACCGAACCGGGCTCGATAGCTCCCACCTGGGTGCGGATTGACGTTTCCGACACCGGGCCGGGTATCCAGCAAAAGGATCTCGATCGCTTATTCGAACCGTTTTTCACTACGAAGGCGTCAGGTTCCGGCCTTGGGTTGGCGATAATCAGAGGCACCATCGAGTCGCATGCCGGCTCTGTGTGCGTCAACACGCAACTTGGATCCGGCACGACTTTTTCGGTTCGCCTGCCGACGTCATCTCCAGGAAGGACCATAGAGAATGGGCAAGATTCTAATTGTAGATAACGACGAGGGGCTGGTTCACTTCCTTACCCGGTTGTTTGCCAAACAGGGCCATGAGGTTGCGTCCCGTATGGACGGGATCTCCGGCTTGGAGCAGGTCAAGGCTGAGCCGTTCGATCTGATCCTGCTGGACTACAAAATGCCGGGACTGAACGGGCTGGAGACCTTGGTGGAGATCAAGCAAGCCCAGATCAAGACCCCTGTGATCGTGATGACGGCCTATGGCACAACCGAAACGGCCATCGAGGCGATGAAACTCGGCGCTTATGACTATCTTCTGAAGCCGTTCGACAGCGAAGGGTTGAAACGGCTGGCCGCCGACGCCCTGGAAGTCAATCGGCTCATGAAGGAGATTGTCGACCTCCCCAGCTCGGTAGCCGAGATCATGCCCCCCGTGAGCGGTCCCGTGAGAATCGTGGGGACCAGCCCACAAATGCAGGAGGTTTTCAAGCTTATCGGCCAAGTGACGGAGAGAGACGTTGGAGTATTGATCACGGGTGAAAGCGGTACGGGCAAGGAACTGGTTGCACGGGCGATTTATCATCACAGCCACCGAAAAGACAAACCGTTCATGGCCGTCAACTGCGCAGCCGTCCCCGATACGCTCTTCGAGAGTGAACTCTTCGGCTACGAGCGAGGTGCGTTCACCGGTGCCTACCGCTCTTACGTCGGTAAGTTAGAGCGCTGTCACAACGGCACGCTTTTCTTTGACGAGATAGGCGACATGTCTTTGATCACACAGGCCAAGGTGTTACGTGTGCTTCAAGAGGGAGAGTTTGAACGACTGGGCAGCACGGAAACCATCAAGGTCGACGCCCGTATTCTGGCGGCGACGAACAAAAACCTGGAAAGAGAAATCGAGGAAGGGCGGTTCCGTGAGGACCTCTACTACCGCCTGAAAGTCATCTGCGTCGAGATGCCGCCGCTTCGCGATCGATCGGATGATGTCCCGGCCCTTGTGAACTACTTCGTCGGTCGCTTCTCCGAGGAGTACGGCAAGTCGGTCCATTACGTTGCTGACCAAACGATTCACAAGCTGCAATCCTACGCATGGCCCGGAAACGTGCGCGAATTGGAAAACCACCTTCGCCGAGCAGTATTGATGTACAAGGGAGGAAATGTGCTGCTCGCGGAACACCTGCAGTTCGAGACGGATCAGGAAAACGCTCTCCAGGCCGACGTGCTTGACGAGACGATCCGCAGCGTGCAGCAACGCCTTGCAGATCTTGTTCCCGAGATCTTTCGGTTGGCTGACGACCAGCGGGCCCACGCAAATGTCATCGATCTGGTTGAGGAGGCACTCATTACCCGAGCGCTGCAAGAATGCGAGTACAACCAGGTCCGCACGGCACGGATGCTGGGCATCAGTCGCAACACGTTACGCCACCGGATAAAAAAGTACGGCCTCGAACCACCCGGCGAATGATTCTCCCGTTCGGTGCCTGCGCACCATTAGTGCTCAAGTTCTGAACAGCCTTGTAAGTCGTGTTCCAGGCACAGGTTAGGTGCTATTCCTCGCCCACACGCGTGGAGAGTCTCGGTCTTCCACCAACACGACGTGCTTACGGTCACGTCTGCGAGAGCCACTCTGGTTGTCGCAACCTCTTTGCTGATAACCGGTTGCGATTCTTGCCGCCGTGCATGCCCCTTTGGCACAGACTTTGCGAAAGACCGACCCTGAGTATCTCCGGAGTCTGCTGATCCGCCAGCAACGGAGGGACGGTGAATCTTGGAATGTGTGCTCGATGCAAGAAAGGCAGGGGCTGTAGGTTCCGGTAGACGGGAACCTCGGCCATCCCGTCCGACGAATTCGAGGAATGTCCGAAGGTTGCGGCAGTTGACGCGGTGCGGAAACGGCTCGCTGAGGAGGCGGAACAAGATGCGTGCCAGCCTGAACATGAAGAAATGGAGGAGATAACATGCGTAGTGCATTTCCATTATCTGAGGATGCCCGCTTGAGGGAGGTGCTCAGCACCAAGGACCGCTCTGCCGAGAGCGCGCTAAAGAACTTCCGTTACATCGTCGCCAGCGTAGACGGCGACGCTCAGAAAGTCTGGGCGGACATGTGGAACGAACTCCAGGAGGGGGTCACTCCTGGAGGAATAGTGTTGCCGGAAATGAGTAAGGGCTTCACGCCGTCCTGCGGCTGGGCAGAGTTCCTAGAGAAGTTCTTTTTGCTGAAACACTACCTCGACTACATCCACCGTTTTTGCGACGCATCCACCACAACTTAGATGCCGTCGTGTCGTAGGCCAGTGTCTGTCCAACGTAGGCTCGGGCGGTTCGTGCGGCAAACTTAGCTTGAAGTATTCCTGAAGACGGGAATCAACAACACAAGAAGGAAAGGAAATGATGTACGAAGCTACTGAAGGAGTCGAAACATCGAGTGCCGCCAACAGTCTGATGGAAACGATTGTGGCTAAATCCCCAGGAGAATTGGAGTTCCATCAGGCGGCTCGGGAGGTTCTCGATTCGGTCATGCCCGTCGTGGAGTCTGAAAAGAGATATCAGAACGCGAAAATCCTGGAGCGTTTGGTGGAGCCCGAACGAGTGCTCATGTTCCGCGTGTCTTGGGTGGATGATCTGGGTGAAGTGCAGATCAACCGCGGGTTTCGGGTCGAAATGAACAGCGCAATCGGCCCCTACAAGGGCGGGCTTCGCTTCCATCCCACCGTCAACCTGGGCGTGTTGAAGTTCCTCGCCCTTGAGCAAGTCCTCAAGAATGCCCTGACGACGTTGCCGTTGGGCGGTGGCAAAGGCGGCTCGGATTTCGACCCCAAGGGAAAGACTGATCTCGAAGTCATGCGATTCTGTCAGTCGTTCATGAGCGAACTGTTCCGCCATATCGGCCCTGATACGGACATACCGGCCGGCGATATCGGTGTCGGCGGCCGGGAGATCGGCTATCTGTTCGGGCAGTACAAGAAGCTGGCAAATCGTTTCTGCGGCGTGTTGACCGGCAAGGGCCTCACCTATGGTGGTTCGCTGATTCGATCGGAAGCCACCGGGTATGGCTCGGTCTATTTTGCCGAAGACATGCTGGCCACCCGTAACGAGACTTTCGAGGGCAAGGTGGCAGTTGTGTCCGGCTCGGGAAACGTTGCCCAATACACGACCGAAAAGTTGCTTCAACTCGGTGCCAAGGTCGTGACTCTGTCGGACTCCGCCGGAACGATATTCGACAAGAACGGGATCGACGAGGAGAAACTGGCCTGGGTCATGGGGTTGAAGAACGTTCGACGAGGCCGGATCCGCGAATACGCAGAGCACTTCGAGGGCACGGAGTACTTTCCAGACCAGAAGCCGTGGAGTGTCAAGTGCGACTTGGCCTTCCCCAGCGCCACTCAGAACGAACTCGACGAAGACGGCGCCAAAACATTGGTCAAGAACGGCTGTTTCTGTGTGTCTGAAGGTGCCAACATGCCCTCCACCCCGGAGGCCGTGGAAGTCTTCCTCAATGCCCAAATCCTCTATGGGCCGGGCAAAGCCGCCAATGCCGGAGGCGTGGCCGTTTCCGGCTTGGAAATGACCCAGAACAGTGGCTGCATGCGTCGTTCGCGCGACGATGTGGACCAGCAACTCCGGCGCATTATGGGTTCGATCCACGAAAACTGCGTCCGTTACGGCAAGAACGGCGGCGTGACGAACTATGTCCAGGGAGCGAACATCGCCGGGTTCGTGAAAGTGGCCGATGCCATGTTGCAGCAAGGCGTAGTCTAGCCACAGGCGTGAACCGACGCCGGATGAAGCGGATCCGCAAAGCGTTTGAGGGACAATAACTCCTGATGTGGACAAGTTCGTCAACGGACATGCGGGAGGCCACGTCTATTCCTCGCTGTCCATCGGCGAGGCGACGGCTTGGAGGAACCGGCCGCCGCTCTCGTACCAGCCCTTCTTGGTGAAGCGACACCAACTCACGTCGACCAGGAAAGCGAACCACTCGCCGTTTTCGACTTGCAGCGAAGCGATCACGCGGCGGTGGGCCAGCGGCGTCGGATGATAGACGCCCAATCCGCGCTGGGAGAGATGTTTTCCGACCACGACAATGGCTTCACCCTCGGGCGTGATTCCGTCGTCGCCCACGGGAGTCAGATGGATGAGGTAGGGGAACGGATACCGCTGGTCGCGGCGCCGTTCCATGCCCGTCGCGTGGGGATGCAGGGAGGAAACGAGCCCCCAAACCTGGCTTTGGATTTCGGCGGCGGTTGAGTCGGATCCGGCGAACGGGCATTGCTGTGGGCTCGAAAGCGTCGTCATGGATGGTCCTCTTGCACTACGAAGCTCAAAGATCGCTAACTTCTTCACAAAGTTCGGCGACGAACGGGAGCGGAATGATGGGCACCGAAGGAAGCTTGTGGCCCCAAGCACCAGGACGGGTGCGAAAAGGGGATCCCCTTCGGTCTGCCAAGTAAGCGAATGCGTAAAGAAAGCCTAGGTTACAAATCGAGGCTCGTCAAATCCGCTCCCGTGATGCACCGGCCGGTTGCCTCGGGCTCATGCTCCGACGGCCGCGGGGGTCCGGTTGTAGGGACGACGGCGGATCGTGCGGTCTCCGGGCCGTTTCGGCGTGCCCAGTGGCGACGGACGCTCAGCCGGGCCTGCTCGAAGAACGGTTCGTCGGGACGCCGGGCTTGGGCCGCCTCCAATCGGTCCAGTGCTTCGGCGAACCGGCCCTGGCCGATGAGCTGCTCGATCCAGCGAAAGTGGACGTGGACGAAATTGGTGGCAAACGGCGCGTAGCGATCATCGACCCGCCATCCCTGCTCCAGCGGCTCCAGCGCCTCGGCAAAGCGGCCGGAGGTGCTCAAATCGACGGACCAATTGTTCAACGACGCCAGCAGGTTTCCCCGTGCTGCCGTGCTGGCCGGATCGAGCCGCAAGGCCATCGCGTTGGCCGCCACCGCTAGGGCAAACTGCTTTCGGGCCAGCAGATCGGCGCCCCGATTGTAGTAGATCATCGCGATCAATTGCACGTCGGAAAGAAGCCGCCGCGGGGTATCGTCGGCCGATTCCATGACGACGCCACCTTCTTCCGGCCGCTCGTTCGTCTCGCTCCGCTGGGGCGAATCTTGCCGCGGACCGAGCCACCGGGGACAGGTCGTCTCGACATCCAGCGGACCCTCGGGCAGCGCGAGCCGGCAGAGTACGTGCCCCGGGGCCTCCAGACCGTGGGCAACCAGCCCGTGACGCTCGGCCAAACAGCAGTAGAGCACCGTGGCGCTGACACAATTGAAACGCCCGTCGGCCAGCGGCACCCGCAAGTCGGTGCAGTCGATCTGGTATCCGCCGCGCAGCACGCGACGGTGGAGAAACTCGAAGATGACGCGCGCCCGCTGCCGCGGCGGATCGGCCGTGTCGCACAACCGGTCCGATTCAGCGGCCAATGCGTCCCATCGCCGGAGATTCGATTCCAACACGTCGCTCCGGTCGACGCCCCCGGCGATCAGGGCCGCGGCCACCAGCCGGTGTTCGTCGAGCCGGCCGTCGTCCGCGTCGGCCAGCAGGCTTTCTTCCAATCGAGAAAGGTCCGGCAGGAACTCGTCGACGATATCCCGACTCGCCGCCGACGGTTGGCGCGGATCCTGCCAGGTCAGTCCGGAAGTGTCGCCGCTGGCCCAAGCCGTCGTGGCGATCACCGTCAGGCAAGCGGCGGTTAGCAGTCGTGTCGTCCGTCGTAGGGGGCCGTGCAGGGACCGCATGGTCATCGGATTCTTTCGGTGGTGCCGGTTATCGCAATCGTGCGTATGGCGAAAAAGGAAACAGTCACCGAAAGTTTACGATGCAAAAAGGCAACATGTGGGGCTACCCACGGGAAAGATAATCCGATTACGAAGACTGGGGGCCGTTTGACGGGGATGGAAGGTTTGCGACGTGCGGTAACCTTGTCGTCACTCGGTCACGTCGATCACCAATCCAATGCTGCCGCTGTTGTTGCTGTACTTTCCGCCCTCCTTCATGCCGAGGGAGAGGACGCCGTTTTCGGCGACCACCAGCTTGTAGTCCGAGCCGACTTTGAACTCCGCTCCGTCGGAGAGGCGGCCGCGAAGATAGAACCTGCCGTCCGCGGGGCCATGCCATTTTCCGCCCGGCAAGACACGCCAGCGTCCCGACGCCCGGATGCGAATCGTTTGCCCTTTGCGAACGGGGAAGGAGAGCGGCCAGGGTGATTTCACCGAAAGTGGCCCCTGTCGCGTGAAGGTCCTGGGCTCGCGCGGCTTGATTTCCGGAGAAGTGGGCCGAGTGGCTTCTTCGGTAAGATCCGTCAATCGCTTACTGATCCTCGCCTTGGCCAGCCCCGAAGGAAGCGTTGGCAGGGCCTTGTTGTACCAAGTTGCAGCGTGGTGGAGTAGCGACTGCCTGGCGGCCCCCTCCGCCTGTCCGCCCAGATTCCACCAGATGTCGGCCAGGGCGATTTGTTCCGTGGGAGTGGTGATCGCTTCGAGTTCTTTTCGGGCCGGGACCTGCAGAGCCGCGTCGCTGCCCAGGGCAAGCATCGGGAGGCCCCGCTCCCAATCGCACTTGACCAGGCAGTAGAACCTACCGACCGCGGCGTTGGCGTCCGGGTCGGCCGGTTTCTCGGCGAGAATCGCCAGCGACGATCTGATCGCGGTATACGCCGTGGCGATGCGCTGCAGGTCGTCGTCGATTCGGTGCAACCGGCGGACCAGATCTCCGTTGCGGGCGGCGCCGACCGCCGATTTGGCCGCCTCGACCAATTGTCGCGCGGCGATGTAGTCGTCCCGGTCGACGGCCGTTTGGATGATCGCCGGAGCCTGCTCGGCCAGCGCCTTTCGCTGCGCGGCCAGCTTCGCCGCCCCGGCCGTGCCGAGCAACGTCGCGATTCTCATCGCGGGGGCGTCGATCTCAAACTGCGCGCCCAACAGGTCAACCGCCCGCAGCGCGCCGGTCACGTCGCCGGCCGAGATAGCCACGTCGCGGGCGACGTGCAGCAGGACGTACCGGCCGGCCGGATCGTCCTTGGTCCGCGCCGCCTGGTCGATCATCTTCTCGACCAGCGCCG
>JABMRP010000116.1 GCA_013202535.1 Planctomycetota bacterium | reverse complement strand
GCGCGACGACCTGGCATTCTCCTACCGCCAAAGCAGCCTCGACGAACTGGTGATCGTCGAGGCCACCTTGCTGCTGGAGGAAGATGATCCCCACGAATTGGCCCGGCAGATGCAGAAACGATGGATCCTGCGCAAGGCCGAGCAGCCCATGGGGCATCAGATGGCCGGCTGCGTGTTCAAGAATCCGCGGGGAGTCGCTGCCGGCGAACTGATCGAGGACGCCGGCCTCAAAGGCACCCGCATCGGTGGAGCGGTCGTCAACGATCGGCACGCCAACTTCATCGTCGCCGAACCGGAAGCCACCAGCCAGGACGTGCTTCGACTGGTCGAGCTGATCCGTTCCCAAGTGAGCGATCGGTTGGGGGTCGATTTGGATCTGGAATTGGAAGTATGGTGACGAGGGGTCGGGAGATTCCGGAAATACCACGCTGCCCAGCGAAGATCGTTCCCCCCGGCTCCGCTTGCCGATAAAGCCATCAAGGACATCCTGGAAATCCTTCTGGAACCGCCTTGATGATCGTGGCAAGAAAAAAAGCATCCAAGATATCCATGGCTCTGGGTAAGCTGGGCAAGCTCTGCCGGATGATCGCCGGGCCGTGGCGACCTTGGGCATTGACGATCCTGCTGCTGGGGCTATTTGCCGGCGGTTGGTACTCCGTCTGGAAAACGGCGGGCCCGGACGTGCTGGCCTCCCCCGAGTATTGGGTCACGCCGGATACCATCTCCGTCACCGAACCCCCGATATGGATTCGCACGGATATTCGTACCGAGGTGGTTCGCAATGCCAGTCTCGATCGCCCGCTTTCGATCATGGACGACAACCTGACCGAACGGGCCGCTCGGGCGTTTGCCATGCACCCGTGGGTCGCCAAGGTGCATCGGGTCGTCAAGTTCCACCCGTCGGGGCTTCGCGTGGAATTGGAGTATCGCCGGCCGGTGTGCATGGTCGAGACGACCTCGCGGGCCGAGCTTCTGCCGGTCGACGTCCAGGGCATCGTGCTGCCCGGCGGCGATTTCTCGCCTGTCGAATCGCGCCGTTATCCCCGTCTGGCGAAGATCGATTCGATACCGGTCGGCGTGGTGGGAGAGAGTTGGGGAGACGGGCGGGTCGTCGGCGGCGCGGAAATCGCCGGCGCGTTCGGGTCGGCGTGGCAAGAACTCAAGCTGGACCGAATCGTCCCTTCGATGAACCGCAACCAAGGGTACACCGAGGCCTGCACCTACGAACTGTTTACCCGCGGCGGAACGCGGATCCTCTGGGGTCACGACCCGAGCACCGAGTTGCCGGGCGAAGCGCCGGCGGTGGACAAGATCGCCCGATTGAAGAAGTACGCCGCCGAACACGGCACCCTGGAAGGCCACAACGGCCCGCAGACCATCGACGCTCGCAGCGCGCAAACCCTGCAAACCTGGCCGCTGGCGACACGCGAGGTGATTTCTTCCCCGCGGTAAATGCGCGGCAGAGAGATGTGGTGTGCCACTGCTTGCTTGCAAGCAGTGTCTTCTTGCCGGGCTTTGTACTCGGATCCGCGGCACTGCTTGCAAGCAAGCAGTGGCACACATCAACCCCCAGCCCGAGCTACGCTCCCTGCCGCGATTTCGGATCGACGGCCTTGCCGGACTTGATTTCCTCGCGGACGATGGACAGGTCGGCGGGCGCTTCCACGCCGATCCGTACGGCGCCGAGCCCCACGCGTACCACGGTCACCGCAATCTCGTCGCCGATGAGAATCTTCTCACCCACTTTGCGCGAAAGTACGAGCATCGATCTACCTTGATCTCCCTGAGGGCCTGCTCGCGGTGGTTCGTCGTCGGCTGCCAGGCCGGCACGAGAAGGGAAAACGCACGAGTCCACCCCGTTGAGGGAAAGATGATAGCAATGCTGTCACTGTAATGCAAGGGGAATCGGCCAATAATCCGCAAGACGCGGCCTCTGGGCGAAAAATGGATAGAGTGGGACGAATACGTCGCATGTCAAGGCGGCTTTTGAAGTGATCTTCGGCACGGAACGTGCTTGGTCGGTCCCGATCGAACGAGGGCCCAGTTTTCTGGCCGCCCGCTGCAACGCCGGTTATACTAGCGGTTTGTCAATCGATTTCCTCCGTGTACGATGGCGCTGCGAGGCCGTCGCCTTACGCTGGCGAGACGCCGGTGCCACCCAGCCACCCCCCACCAGACAACACACCCCCCGCTTTCGTCAACCTGCCGGAGAGCCCCGATGCCGAGCCCCTTGCGTCGAACCCTTCAGCGTTTGCTCCGTTGTTGCTTGTGGTTAGCCGTCTTGGCGATGGCGATCGCTTGGAGGGAATCGCCGGCGGCCGATCCGTCGGAGCAGATCAAGACGATCTCCGGCGAAAAGCTGACCATCGTGTGCGACGCCCGCTCGGTGACCGTGCTGCAAGGTGACCAACAATTGCTCGTGTATCGCTACGCCGACGTTCCCTACAAGCCGTACGTGGCTGAGATGACCTCGCCCGGCGGCGTGAATGTCTTCCGCGACGCGCCGCACGACCATCTGCACCACCATGCGCTGATGTTCGGTTGGTCGGTCGACGATGTCGATTTCTGGTCGGAAACCGAGAAGTGCGGTTCGCAGATCCACGAGAAATGGGCCGAACTGCGGATCGATACCAGCGGCGGCACCGAACGGGCGATCCTTCGTGAGACGCTGCTCTGGGAATCGCCCGAGGGCGACATCCTTTTCGAAGAAGATCGCACACTCACCATTCCCGCCGCCGAACCGGGCGCGCCGCAAACGCTCATCTGGAAAGCAAGTTTCATCATCGGCGAGGATGCCACCGGCGCGCTGACCCTCGACGGTGCGGAGTACGTCGGCCTGGGGGCGCGGTTTGTCGAGCCGATGGACACCGACGGCCGACATTTCAACGCCACCGGCGGGTCGGGCGTCGAGCAGACCAACGGCAAGCGGTCGACCTGGAGCGCCTACACGGCCGAACCGGAGGCCGGTAAGCCGGTGACCGTGGCCATGTTCGACGCCCCCGGCAACCCCCGCCATCCCACCACCTGGTTCACCATGGGCGACGGCCCGGCCTTCGCCTACCTCTCGGCAACGATGGGCGTGGGTACCAAGGCGCTCACTCTGGAACCGGCCAAGACGCTCTCCGTGCGGTTCGGCGTGTCGATCTTCGAGGGGGCCGTCAATGCGGGCCGAGTCAACGCGGCCTACCTCCGCTGGTATCAGTTGCAGGCCGCTGCCAAGTCGGGGTTGGTGCCTGGGCTGATCGGGCACTATTTTCCCGGCGATTCCGAGGAGCCGGCCGCGGTGCGTATCGATCCGTCGGTCGCCTGGGATTGGACCGGCGGCATGCCCGACGATCGGTTGCCCGACGGACCCTTTTCGGCCACCTGGGACGGCCAGATGTTGATCGGCCAGGAGGGTGAGTACCGTTTCACCGGCCGCGGAGCGAGCGATATCCGAGTTTCCGTCGCGGGGGAGTGTGTGTTCGATTCCTCGCAAGAGGGCCAGCGACCGCCGATCAGCCTGCCCTTTGGTTACCAGCCTTTGCACGTCGAGTACACGGGCGCTGCACCGGACGCCCGGGTGGAGTTGATCTGGGAGAGCAACCACTTTGCCCCCGAGATCATCGGGCCGCGCCATCTGGCCCATGATGCGTCGAAGGAAGCCCCCGTGGCGATGCCGTTGCTCTACGGCGCCGGCCGCGCGGTCGTTGCACGATACGGATGTGCCGGATGTCATTCGGTCCCCGGGCTGGCGGCCGATCGGCTCGTGGGCGCCCCGTTGGCGTTTGCCTCGCAAGTCGATCGGACGTATCTCGACCGCTGGCTGCGCGATCCGCAATCGGTGCGTCCCGGGAGTCCCATGCCCGCTCTCGGCGGACCGGCTGAGCAGATCGACGCCGACGTGCCGGCCATCGCCGCCTTCCTCCAGAGTCTCGCACCGCCGAAGCCGGTCGAAGCGTTGCCCGAGACGGCCGATCGGGAAAAGCATATCGCCAAGGGGCGCCAGCAGTTTCGCCAACTCGGCTGCGCGGCATGTCACGCCCCGGAGGCACCGGGCGAAGTGGATGTCACCCGCGCGCCGTCGCTTGCCGACGTAGGCGCGAAATGGCCCGAGGCATACGTGCGAAGCTTTCTCTTGGACCCGCTCGGTTGGCATCCGCAAGGCGGCATGCCCGACTTCAAGCTGAAAGCGGCCGATGCCGACCATCTGGCGGCGTACCTGTCGACGTTTGGCGACCCGGACACTGCGAGCGCCGCGTCCTCGCCCGATTCGGAGCTGATCGCCCGGGGGAAGCAACTCGTGCAGGATCGCGGTTGTGCGG
>JABMRP010001172.1 GCA_013202535.1 Planctomycetota bacterium | reverse complement strand
TGGCGTCGGCGATTGATGCGGGTTAGTCATCTCTCCGTCGCCTGGGCTATTTGACACTCCCACGCATTTCTGGTACGCTCAGACGGCGCTGGATGCCCTTGGTGTCCGTGGGGTCGATCTCTGTTGGTTTCTGGCCAGAAAGGATGGAGTCATGCTTAACCGGTTAACGAAACTTGCGGTCGTGGCAGTCGTTCTTGCCGTGATGGGAAGCTGGGGATGTTCGGCGAGTACGAGCCCCTCGGATCCCGGGGAGGACGAAAAGAAGCCGAGTCAACAGCCCGTTGATGAGAAGCAACCCGAGCAGGAGCCGGACAAGCCGAAAACTCCCCGGCCTCCCCCCGAGCCCCTGCAAAAAGTCCCGCCGCCGGCCATCGACGCCCAAGCCGCCGCCGCCGCGGCCATCGAGCTCTACGACAAGGACGGCAACGGAACGATCGGCAGCGAGGAATTGCAGGCGGCGCCGGCGCTGGCCGCCGCGCTGGCCGACCTTGATGAAGATCCCGACCCAATCACCAACCTCGATGAAGATCAGGACGGAGCCGTCACCCAAGAGGAGATCGTCGCCCGAATTACCGCCTGGCAGGATTCCAAGATCGGGGTGACCGATTACCAGTGCCAGGTCACGCTGGACGGCGACCCGCTGATCGGAGCCACCGTGACGCTGGTGCCCGAGGCATTCCTCGGCTCGGAGGTCCAGACGGCCAGTGGGGTGACCGGCGAAGAGGGCATCGCCGATATCAGCATTGCCGATCTTCCCAAGGGCAAGGTCGGGGCCCACTGTGGCTTCTATCGGGTGCGGGTGTCCAAGCTCCAGGACGGAAAGGAACTGATCCCCGCCAAGTACAACGCGGAGACGATCCTCGGCGAGGAGATCTCGGAAGAAGAATGGGACGTCCCCACCTTCGAGTTGGCCTCTGAGTAGACGTCGTCGCTGGATTCGTGAAGACGCAGAGATCCCCCGCGCAACATCGAGGTGTGCAGCATGTGGTGGAAACAAGCGGTCGGTGCGACGCTTTTGGTTCTGTTGATCGGTCCGGTCGGTTCCGCCGCGCAGCCGAAGAACGTGTTGCTGTTGGGGCAGAAGCGCGACCACCCGCCGGGGAGCCACGAGTACATGCCGGGTCTGGCCGTATTGGCCGAGTGCCTCAAGGGCGTGCCGGGCCTGCAAGTGACGATCGCAGGCGCCGACGAACCGTGGCCCGAGGGCCCGGCGATGTTGGACAAGGCCGACGCCGTGGTCCTCTTCCTGGGCCAAGGCGCCCGGTGGGAGCAGACCGACACCAAGCGTTACGAAGCCCTGAAGCGGCTGGCCGCCCGGGGTGGCGCCATCGTGGGTATCCATTGGGCTATCGGTGCGAAAGACGCGGAGTATATCGCCGGTCACTTGAAACTGATGGGCGGATGCCACGGAGGTCCGGACCGCCGATACATCATCACCGAAGCGGATCTCAGCGTGGCCGATCGGGGGCATCCGGTGACGGCGGGGATCGACGATTTCCGTCTTCGCGACGAGTATTATTACCGCCTGAAGTTCGCCACCGAAGGCAAGATCGTGCCCCTGCTGCGTGCTTCCCTGGAGGGCCGGCCGGAAACGGTGGCCTGGGGCTTCGAGCGCCCCGACGGCGGCCGCTCGTTCGGTTTCTCCGGCATGCACTACCACGCCCATTGGCAGCAAGAAAGCTGCCGCCGGCTCCTGGCGCAGGCGGTCCTCTGGACCCTGAAACTCCCCGTTCCCGAGCAAGGTCTGCCCGTCGCCGTATCCGCCGACGTGTTGAAATTGCCGTAGAACTCCGTGGAGAAACAGGGCGTTGGTCCCGGGCTTTGATGTCGAACCGCTTCGCGGTAACGAGGCGGCGACTACTGCGTACGCGGTACAATCTCGATCTTCATTCCGCCGACCCAGTGCTTGAATTCGTCGGTGTAGTATTGATACGTACGACTGGCGGGGCCCGTGTAGCGGCCGGGGATAGCGGCTACCAGGCTCAACGGTAGTTCGACCCGCTGTTCGCCGGCCAGGGATCGCCAGTAGAGGACGACCTCGCGGCCGAGCACCTCGTAGGCGGCGATCTTCTCCGCCTTGACCAACTCCTTGAGTTGATCGTGGCGCACCTCCAATCCGCCGGGAATGCCGATGATGGCCACCGGCGTGGGAATCGGCTCGCCGGTGCGGTTGATCACCACCACTCGGGCTTCGGTCACCGTGCCTTCGTCGATCTGTTGGGAATTCAAGGCCACTTCCAGATGCACCTTGCATAGCTCGGCACTAGCCGGCTTGAGGCTGTTGTAGCCGACCGCCAGCGAGTAGGGCATGTCCGAACCGTCGGTCATCCGCAACCCAATCGTGTGCTTGCCGGGCGTGAGCAACTCGGCCATCTCGGGCAGCGCGATGGCGCCCTCGGTTTGGCTGTCGAACTGCACCGCCGCGCCGACGAACCGGCCGTCGACGACCAGTTGCAGGTTGCCCGGCGCTTTGGGCTTCGCTCGGGCCCGGTCGTACTCGACAATCGCCTTCAGCGCCAGCACGGTCGACTGGGTCGATCCGTACCGGCCCGCCTTGCAGGCCTCGGCCAGATAACGCAT
>JABMRP010001171.1 GCA_013202535.1 Planctomycetota bacterium | reverse complement strand
TCCACTTCATTCTGCCCTTCGGCCTGCCCGAGTGGCCGAAGGAAGCTTTGCTCGCGCGCCGCCCGGTGCCGCCCGGCACGGCTTTGGTCGTTGGCGCCAACAAGCACGCGCGGCACGCCTACGTGGAGATCCTCAGGGACGGCGGGATGGACGTCCACGCGGCGGACCATGTCGAGGCCGCACACCGTTGGGTCGCGGAAAACGTCTCCGACGACAAGCCGCCGCCGCTGGTGGTCATCGACGTGGACGTGGCGTCCACGGCGGGCCTTGACTTGGCCGAGCAACTTCGCCACGCCGTCGCCACGCGGCGGATTTCCCTGGTCATGCTCATCCCGCCGAGCCAGATCGACGGCACCGAGCGACTCCGTGGAATGGGAATTAGGCACTGCCTGGTAAAGCCGGTAAAGGCTTCGGAACTTCTGGATGCGGTCGCCACGGCAACGGGATCTGCCCCACGACGGCAGCCGCCGCAAGAGCCGGATGACAGAGATAAGACTTGCCGCTCGCTGCACGTGCTCGTGGCCGACGATAGTCCGGTCAATCTGGAGGTGGCAGCCGGGATCCTGGGACTACGCGGACACCATGTCGAGACGGCCGGCAACGGGCGGGAAGCGATCGAAGCGTTCCGCCGACGGAAGTATGATCTGATCCTGATGGACATCGAAATGCCCGAAATGGACGGGATGGAGGCCACGTCGGCGATCCGTGAAATGGAGACGGCGGCCGACGTCCGTACCCCAATTATTGCGATGACGGCACATGCCGTGAAAGGGTTTCGCGAGCGCTGCCTCGAAGGGGGCATGGACGGATACGTCTGCAAGCCCATCCGCCCGGACGAACTCTTCCAGGCGATGGCGGCGGTCATCACGCCCGGCAAATGCCGCGACCGGCAGCCCTCACCCGATTGAGATACTCAAGTCACTCATTTCGCCGGGACCGCGTCGGGGGCCTTCCAGTCAAAAGGTAGTTCGGCGTCCGGATAGGTCCAGCGGTCGAATCTTCGATCCGTTCTCTTGTCAAAGAAATGGTGATCCGCAAAGTCCAACAAGGCCGCCCAATCCTCCTGGTTTTGAGCGTGCGTGCCGTTACGCCAGTGCAGCCCGATGCGGTCTCCGGCGCCCAGCCATCGGAAAACGACTTCGGCGGCGCGATGCGTCAACTCGGTCCCGTACGGATTGGCCCAGTAGTCTTGCCGGGCGTGACAGTTGACCAGAGCCCGAGGGGCAACGAGCGCCCTGGCGAAATGGGAATCGAACGGAAGGCGATCTTCCTTATCGGCGAACTGGAAATACCGGGGGTGAAACCAATGCTCGTTTCTTCCGATATGATGCCCGATCGTTTGCGGCTTCTGGCCCTGCTCGAAATAGCGCAGGCTGCCCGTGCCGCCGGTCCCGGACGAATTGGGGGCCGTAATGGCGATGCGGTCGTCATAGATGCCGGCACACAAGGCCGCCTTGCCTCCGCGCGAGTGGCCGGTCGCAACCACCTTGCTCATGTCGGCGATGCCCAGTTGATCCAGCGCGTCCAGCACCACGCCGTGTCCCCAGCCCCAAACGGCCAGCGCGGCCCAATCGTATTCCGGATAGAGAGGATAGACGCCGGCTGCTCGACCTTCTTCCCGGCTGTCCGACGCCAAATCCGTGCGATGGAACCGGCAAAGCAGGTAGCCACGTCTGACGGCTTCAGACCCTGGATCGAAACTGTCGGGCGAACCGCGGCGGTCCGGCGACGCATCGAATGAGACGCGATCGTTCTTAATGACGGTCGGGTAGCGCTTCTCGAGCGCCGGGCGTACGATGAGAAAACGGCACGTGACGCTTCTTCCCTTGCGGCGAATCGTCAGCGTATACTGCTCCTCGACGCCCTTGCCGTCATAAACCGACTCGGAGCCGACGTGCTTGATCTCGATCTCCTTGGGCCGGGGCGGTACCTGTCCGTACTGGTAATGAGCCAGCATTGCCTTGAGATACTCGCGTTGCTTCGACCAGTCTTGAAGCGTTTTGACGCGCGTGCCGTCGGACATTAGGAACGGATCGGGCAACCCTTTTTGGAGCGGCAGGTTTTCGACATCGGCAAACTGATACTCGGCCTTGCTCTCGGACCCCCCCGCGAAAGGGGCTATCCAGAAGACGGCAACAAGGGCCGTCGTCCAAGAGAATGTGAAATGCCGCCAGGCATTCCGAGCAACGACAGCTTTCATAACACCGTTCTTTCTGTCAGGTTTAGCAGCCCATTTCACGCGGGCAGTACTTCACGCAAAACGGCGCGATTGCCACCCGGATAGCGTAAGCCAAGGATGCCGGGCGCGTCAATCGTTGCTCCGTGGATGGTCTCCAGCAGTCTGGTGTGTGCCAGTTCGCGAAAGCTCCGCACTGGAGGACTACCGGATGGGCGTGTACCAGATCACCGACGGCCGGTAGGGCGAGTTCAGAAGCGCCAACCAGCCCCGTCGCCGGAAAACCGGGTTCTTTGGTGGCAAAACGACCCCGACCAAGCGACGAGGGGGACACGAGACGCTAGAATGGCCCACAGCGCGAGCGTGAATCGGGCCCATGCTCACGGCAAACGGAAAACGTCCGATACTCCGCCCTCCAACGACTTGCCTTTTGGGAAACGACTCATGAAACGACGCGACTTCCTGCGTTCGACCGCGGCCTTCTCCTTACCGGCGTTTGTTCCTTCAAGTGTTTTTGCCTCGGCCGATCAGCCGGGCGCGAACGATCGGATTCGCGTGGGGCTGGCCGGACTGGGTGGCCGGGCACGGTGGATCTTGCTCAACGAAGATCTCCCCGGCGCACGACTTCTCGCCGTCGCCGATTGCTTCGAGCCACGATGCGATCAAATGGCGGCCGCGGTCGTCAAGAGCCGCCCCGACCTGCGGCCGGAGACTTGGAAGAAGTACCCCGATATTCGGCAAATGCTCGATCAAGAGAAACTCGACGCGGTACTGGTCGAGACGACATGCCACGCCCGGGTGTGGTGCATCATGCATGCGCTAGCCGCCGGGTGCGACGTGTATGGCGAAAAGCCGCTGACCCTGACCATCGAAGAAGGGCGTATTCTGGCCGACGCGGCCAAGCGGCTCGGTCGCATTGTCCAGACCGGCACGCAGCAGCGATCCATGCCGATCAACGCCTATTGCAGCAAGCTGGTCCGCGAGGGGGCCATCGGCAAGGTCAAGGAAGCGGTGGTCTATAACTTCGAGGGCCCGGCCCGGTGGCAGCCCAAGCCGGCCCAGCCGATCCCCGAGGGCCTCGACTGGGACCTCTGGTGCAATCAGGTCGAACTGCGGCCTTACCACGGGTCGCTCCACTTCGGATGGTCGAATTACGAAGCCTACGACGGCAGCGGCCAGTCGTGGGGGATCACCGGCTG
>JABMRP010001170.1 GCA_013202535.1 Planctomycetota bacterium | reverse complement strand
TCCGCATCGAGTTCCTCTCCGCGCATCCCACTTCGCCAAACCCCGGGGCGGCCGAGATCGCCGTGTACGCGGCGCCGGTGACCGAGAAGCAGTTGGCCGAGATGCGAATTCCGCCGCAGGAGAAGACGCCCGAGGCCCGGGCCCTGCGAGGCGAATTGCTCGACGGCAAGCTGGGATTCAAAGACATCCTCGTGGTCAAGCGCCACCCGCTGAACATCTCGCACGTCTACGTCTACCACGTCGAGGGCTTTCAGCCCGGCGGCGGGCTCTATGTCTTCTCGCCCGACGAAGACGGCGGCAAGCTCCGCTGCGTCGTCGATTCGGCCGAAGGCATGATCAGCACGGCCGATCTCTCCTACGACGGCAAGGAAGTCGTCTTCGCCTGGAAGCGCGGCGGGCTGGTGTGGTGCAACCCGGTGGCGCATATCGAAGATATCGACCGATCCGTAAGCGACAACAACTACCAGATCTTTCGCGTCAATATCGACGGCACGGGGTTGGTGCAACTGACCGAGGGTCAGCACAACAACCTGGATCCCTGCTGGCTGCCCGACGGCGGCATCGCCTTTATCTCCGACCGCAAACCGGCCTACGCCTACTGTTACGTGGTCACCTCGCCGGTCGTGTACCGCATGGAGCGCGACGGAGCGAAGCAGAAGCGGCTCTCGGCCAACTACCTGATGGACTTCACGCCCTCGGTACTCGACGACGGGCGTATCGTCTACTCGCGTTGGGAATACGTCGACCGCCCGGCCTGTCCGATCCAAAGCCTTTGGGCGATCAATCCCGACGGCACGGGCTTGACCGGCGTCTACGGCAACCGGGTGCTCTCGCCGGGTACGTTTATGGATGCCCAGCCGGTGCCCGGCACGAACAAGATCATCGCCACGGCGACCAACCACAACGGATCGTGCCGCGGCGGGATCGTGTTGATCGATCCGGCCAAGGGCGCCAACGCCAAGGAGTCGGTCACCAACCTGACCCCCGAGATCGACATCTACGCCCATCGCATGGGCGGCGGTCCGTTTGGCAACGGCATGCTCGATTGTCGCATCGGCGGAACCTACGAGAAACCGCTGGCTATCGACGAGAACCGTTATCTCGTATCCAAGGGCGGACTGCTACAGCTTCGCGATTTCCAGGGCAACGCCGTCACACTGCTGGCTCCGCAAGACGGGCACGGCTTCTACAGCGCCCAGCCGCTTCGGGCCACGTCGCCGCCGCCCGTGTTGACCGGCCGTCCCAAGGACCACACGGCCGTGCTGCCGGAAGACGGCAGTGTGTCGGGAGCCTGGGCCACGGTCTTCATGCACGACGTCTACAACGGGCTGGAGCCGCACGTCAAGCGTGGCGAGATCAAGCAGATCGCCGTTGTCCAGGAACTCGAAAAGAGCACCCATTCGCCGCAAAACAACCTCACGCCGGACGGCGCGCGGATGCGAAACATCGCCGTCTTCGGATTCCAATTTCCGCTGGTCTCCTGCGGCGCAACCTACGCGCCGAAGAAGCTCTGGGGATTTGCCGACGTGGCGGAAAACGGCAGCGCCGCTTTCCAGGTCCCCTCGGAGGTGCCCATCTATTTCATGGCCCTCGACGCCGAAGGCCGCGCCTTGCAGCGGATGCGAAGTTTCACCCATCTGATGCCAGGCGAAGTGCAAGGTTGCGTCGGGTGCCATGCCGACCGCAACTCGGCCGCCCCGCGTCCGGCAAGCCAACTCGCCATGCGTGGCAGACCCCAGGAACTCATCGAGCCGCAGTGGGGAGTCGACGGGTTTAGCTACGATCATGTCGTACAGCAGGTGTTTGATCGGAACTGCATCGAGTGCCACAACGAACGAGAGCAGCCCGGGGGCGTCGATCTCTCCGGCGACAAGACCGATTTCTTCAACGTCTCTTACGACATTCTCTGCCGCACGGGCACGCAAGGCGAGCGGAATTGGATCAGCCACGGCAGTCCCTCCGGCCCGGAGTACGACAAAGTGCGCGGCATGAGCCCGTACACCGAATGGATCTGGACGATCAACGGGGCGGGTCACAACGTCCTGGAGATCGCACCCCGTCGCTGGGGCAGCCCGGCCAGCAAGCTTGCCGACATCATCCGCGAGGGCCATCCCGACTCTGACGGCAAGCCGCGCGTCGACGTACCCGACGCCGACCGGCGGCGAGTTTATTCGTGGCTCGATCTGAACGTTCCCTACTACGGCACCTCGTCTTCCAACCACAAGCAGCGGCTCGGCAGCCGGCGGATGTATCCCACCGCGCTCGACTCGACGCTCGGGGAGATCGCCTCGCGGCGTTGCGCGAGCTGTCACGACAAGGGCGTCCCGCGCAAGTTCTACACGCGGATGCTCAAGCCGGAGAACAACAACTTCATGCTGGCCCCCTTGGCCAAGGAATCGGGCGGGACCCAGAAATGCGGTCAGGCGGTCTTCGCGTCGAAGGAAGATCCCGACTACCAGAAGCTGCTGGAGGTGTTCCGCCCCATTCAGGAACTGCTCGAAGAGCGTCCCCGCGCCGACATGCCGGGATTTGCGGTGATGCCGTAGCGAGGCGAGCCCCCGGTCCGCGGCGTACTGGGGGCTCGCGGCGCTCGACCACCGGGCACCCGAAGCAAACCCGGCACTTATTTCTTGCTCGCCCCTAACGCACATAGGGCATTCGGTATTTTCGCGATTCTCTCCCCGGGAAAGGCAACATGAACAACCACGATTACACGCCTCGCAGCCCCCTCTTGATCGTCGTCAGCGCCGGACTGCTACTGTCGCTATTTGCCGTGGGAACGAACTTCGCCGCGACACCGACCTTGGACGGTGCGCAGTGGATCTGGCACCAGGGCGCGGGCGAGGCCGCCGGCACCTGGTATTTCCAGAAAGAACTCGCTTTTCCCGCCGGCCAGAAACCGAAAAAAGCCCATGTCCTCATTACCTGCGACAACCTCTGGACGCTTTACGTAAACGGCGAAATGGCCGGCCAGAATGATCCCGGCGACGATTCGTGGAAGCGGCCGCAAAGTGTCGACGTGACGAAGCATCTCATCATCGAGAAGAACGCCCTCGCCATCGAAGGGACCAACACCATTGCGGGGCCCTCCGGGCTTTTGATGAAGCTGATGGTCGAATTTGAAAACGGCGAGACGTTCGAGCTTACCACCGACAAGACGTGGATCAGTACCGACAAACCGGAGAAGAGCTGGAAGGATAACGGCTTCGTGGGCGGGTCAAACTGGACGCCCGTTACGGTCATCGGCGTCTACGGCATCGGCCCCTGGCGTACGCCGGGCATTGGCAGCGCGGGGCCCGCGCGTCCCGTGGCTCCGCCTTTGATACCCATTGAAATCGATGACGAGGAATTCAAGAAGCCGATCTACAAGGACGGCGTCGTTTTTGTCGGCGGTGCGGTCGGACTGAATGTGAACCGTCAGCCAATCTACCACCAGAATATCTCCGGCACGCGCGCCTATTTCGAGATGGACCCAATGACCCCGGCCGCCTTGGGCCGTGAGCTATGGAGCCTGATCCCGCTGCGGCCCGACGGCAAGAAGACGCTGTTGTGCGACGCCGGCTTCGGCACGATCGGCTCGCCCGGTGTTTCCTTCGACGGCAAGACGGTCTACTTCACCATGGTTAAGGCGGGCGAAGCGTACTTTCATATCTATAAGATCGACATGACGGGCAAGGGAGATCAAGCCCCGGGCGAAGAGGGAAGCATCGTTCAACTCACCGACGGCCCGTTCCACGATTACGACCCGGCGGAACTGCCGGACGGGCGGATCGCGTTCAGCAGTACGCGCATCGGAAGCCGCGAGGAATATCACGGGAAGTACGCGTCGTCCCTTTTCACCTGTAATTTAGACGGAAAAGACATCAAGCCGCTGACCTATCACATCGTGGCCGACCGCGAACCGCGCGTCATGTCGGACGGGTCGCTGGTGTTTATTCGGTCGGATAACTTCCTGGAACGCGCGAAAGTCGAAGTCCATCTCCATCAGACACATCTGGACGGCACGGCAGGCCAAGTGATTATCGGGCCCGGTCGCCAGGGCGTTCGGCTCGATCGCGACGTGGCCGCCGAACCGGCCATGAACTGGCTCCGCAGATACGGTATCGGTAGCCCCGCCCCGATGACGGACGGACGTGTCGCGGCGATCAGTCAGCGAGGCCTCGTTACCTCGGCGGCGCCGACGGGCCAGTCGATTGGCGGCGGCTTCCTGCCGTTCGACCTGTCACCATTGCCGGATGGCCGGTTACTGTGTACCTCAAAAGCCAAGAACCAGATTATCGTCCTCGACCCCAAGGACAATAGCCTGAAGCCCGTCTTCTCGATGGGCGGCATTCATTCGGTCGTGCATCTGGGCGAGCGCAAGAAACCGGCCGTGAGGCCGTCCGTGGTCGATCCGAGGATGGAACGCCGAATCGATAAGACGGGGTTTCTCTACTGCCAGAATGTGCTCGATACGCAGCACACGGCCGCCGATACAAAACGGATCAAGGCGGTGCGTGTTTATCAAGGGCGCCCGTTTACCCTGGAACCGACCAAGACCATCTACGCTCACATTGGAACCGTGGGCGCGGAGCTTGGAACGGTGCCCATCGCCGAAGACGGATCGTTCTACGCCGAGGTGCCCGCCGATCGGCCGTTGGCCCTGCAGGCGATTGACGGCGAAGGGCGGGCGGTTATCAACGAGCTGTCGTGGATCTACACGCGACCGGGCGAACGAAGGGCGTGTGTCGGGTGTCATGCGCCGGTGGGCACCGCGCCCGGCATGACCGGCATGACCGCCGTCATGGCGACTCGAAGCCGGCCGCTCAAGCTGACCGGGCAAGGTCAACCGCACCGGTTCCGTGCCAATAACGGGGCCAACGGCGGCATCGTCAACCTGCAGTTGGACAAGTTTCGCGAGGTCGTGGCGATCAATCTGCATGATGTCCGGGCCGACTCGAGTCTCTCCACGATTCGCCGGCTTGGAATCCTGCGTAACCGGTCGGCCGTGCCCATGTTGGTGGGGGCGCTCAAAGGCAGCAGCCCCGAGGTTCGCTGTGCGGCGGCGCTGTCGCTTTCCGCCTGTGGCAACCGCGACGCGGTCAAGCCGCTTATGGAGTCGCTGGAGGACGAGAACCCGATCGTCGCAAGGGCCGCCGCTTCCGCGCTGGAACATCTGACGGGCAGCCCCCAAGGCGGCACCGATTGGGCCACGATTGAGAAGGCCCTGATCGAGAAGGTCTCCGCCGGTGATCGGCAAGTTGTACAGATGGCAATCGAGGCCCTGGGTCATGTGGGTGGTGATGCCGGGAAGAAAGCGATTCGCGATTACCTGAAGACGAACCCCGCCGGGGAACTCCGGATCCTGATGGCGGCCATGCGCTCGCTCGGTTATCTGCAAGACCGTCAGGCGATACCGGATCTCGTCGCAATTCTCAACACGAATCTCAATGGACGTGGCAAGGGCGGTTGGAACGAAGGGGGCTTCAACCAGAAGCCGGTCTATCTCTCGGCAACCGCTGCCGAGGCGCTGGGTAGAATCGGCGGCACCGAAGCGGAGCGGGCGATGATCGCGGCCTTGCCCAAGCTCGGCAATTTCGAGAGCCACGTGATGGGGACGGGCGACCATGGCTGGCTTCGCAGCGCCCAAGCTTCGCCGATCTATTTCCGCGTGCTCGAGACGCTCGACCGAATGAAGAGCAAGGGCGCCGCGCCCGCGGTCGGCCAGATCGTGGTGTCGATCCCGTCCGATAAGGATCGCGGCTTGCTCTACGAGCTGGACAGCTACGAAAAGCTGGTCGGGCGCGTTATCGAGCGAAGCGGCCGCATGGATGACGTTGTGGAAGCCTGCTTCGCCGTGCTGGGCGAACAGGCGACAGCCGGGGCTAACCAGGTTGATCCGAATTTGACGGCCGCCGTATCGCAAGCCCCGCATAACGAGGGTCATATCCGGAAACATTCCGCACAGGCGCGAGCCGCGCAGGTTTTGTCGATCGTCTGCATGGATGCGCAGTATGCGGCGCGAATTCGAGCCGTGCTGGAAAAGTACCGAGCAGACGACCCTTCGGAAACACGGTCGTGGTGTTGCTTCATGCTGACGCGGTCTTTGGGCCGATTGGGCGACGCCGGCTCGATCGATCTTTTCGTCGAGATGCTGGAGAAGGACCCCACGGAGGCCTCGCTCGGTTTGAACCCGCCGCCAACCCACATTATCTACAAGGCCTGGCGTCCCTTCTATCGGCCGGCCGCCGCATGGTCCTTGGGCCAGCTCGAAGCGAAGCAGGCGGTGCCAGCTCTGCTGAAGACCGTGCGGGACCTCGACAACGCATCGAGCACCCGAGAGCAGGCCGCGATCGCCCTTGGGAAGATCGCCGATAAGAGCACATTGCCGGAGCTTAAGAAGACGGCTGAAGAATACCCCGAGCTCATGACAAAGCGAGCCCTGCTGGAGTCGATCGAGAAAATATCGAACTAGGGCCACCTGGGGGTCAGGCCTTGTTCTTTGTTTCTTGGAAGGAAAAGAGGGGCCAGCTACTTTTCTGGTCCAAAACAGGAGCACATGAACATGGCCAAAAGCCTGGCAACACTTCTCTGCCTTGCCTGCCTTGCATCGGTTGGAGTCCACTCCAATGCACACGCCGAACCACCCCGCACGAACGTCGACCTGGAGGCCGGCTTTCGCGATCCGCCACGCGAGGCTCGGCCTTCGGCCTACTGGCTGTGGCTTGGCGGCCACGTCAATCGGGCGCACGTCGAGCGGGAACTGAAGGCGTTCCACGACGTGGGCGTCCGCGGCCTTTGCATCTTCGATATGGGTGCCCGGGGTGCGCCCGAGGGGATGCCTCCGGCCGGGCCGCCGTTTATGAGTGAGCCGTCGGTCGAGGATATCGCCCATGCGGTGCGAATCGCCGGGCGGTTGGGCATCGACGTGCAGTTGTCGGTGGCCAGCAGTTGGGACATGGGTGGGGCCTGGGTCGAACCCCGCCACGCCAGCATGGGGCTGTCTCAATCGGAGATCCTTATCGACGGCCCTGCTTCGATCGACCGGGTGTTGCCCTTTCCTCCGATTCCGGCCAAGGCACCTCGACGCCCCGACGGAAGACCGGCCTT
>JABMRP010001169.1 GCA_013202535.1 Planctomycetota bacterium | reverse complement strand
GTCCGCAAGGAACTCGACGCGATCGGCTACAACGTCTGGATGAGCATCGAAGGCAGCGGCGGCCTCTCGCTTCAAGAGCGGAGCAAGCGGCTCGACCTGATTCACGCCGGAGAGTAACGGTTCCGTTAATCTGGAGGAGATGACCATGACACACCGAAGCACGTTCTTCGTACTGACGGCATGGCTGCTGTTGACAACGACTGCTTGGGCCCAGGAACCGGCCGTTAAGCCGCTTCGCGCGGGCTTGATCGGGCTGACCACCTCGCACGTGATCGCTTTCACCAACGTGCTCAACGACCCGGCGGCCACCGGCCCGTTGGCAGACGTCGAAGTCGTGGCCGGGTTTACCGGAGGCATGAAGGACAATCCGTCGAGTTGGGACCGGCGCGAGCAGTATACCGAGCAACTCAGCGCCAAGGGGATCGTCATCCATGACACGATCGAGGAGATGCTCAAGCACGTCGACGTCGTGCTGTTGGAAAGCGTCGACGGACGGCCTCACCTCGATCAGGCCCGGCCGGTCATTGCCGCGGGCAAGCCGCTGTTCATCGACAAACCGCTGGCCGGCAGTCTGGCCGACAGTATCGAGATCTTTCGCCTGGCCCGTGAGGCGAACGTGCCCTGCTTCTCCAGTTCCTCGCTCCGCTACAGTTCCGGATTCCAGGCGGTGCGCAACAAGACGTCGCAGTTCGGCGACGTGAAAAGCTGCGTGGCCTGGAGCCCGATGAGCATCGAGCCGCATCACCCCGATCTGTTCTGGTACGGGATCCATGGCGTGGAGATTCTCTTTACCGTCATGGGCCCGGGCTGCGAGACGGTCACCCGTGCGGCGCAGGACAAAGTGGTCGGCACTTGGGCCGACGGCCGCGTTGGCACGTTTGAAGCCCGCAAGGGTTACGGTGCCGAAGTCGAAGGCACGAAGAGCAGCGGCAACGCGGGAACCTACGAGGGCTACAAGCCGCTGGTCGTGGAGATCTGCAAGTTTTTCAAGACGGGTAAACCACCGATCGCCGAGCGCGAGACGCTGGAGATCTACGCCTTCATGGAAGCCGCCGACGAGAGTAAACGCCAAGGCGGTAAGCCGGTGAGCATTAAGGACGTTTTGGAAAAAGCTGGTTACAAGAAGTAGAAACCAAGCCCGCCGGTAGCATCCGGTGGGTGGGAGACTCGCATGACCCACTCGACCGCCGGACCCGGGGGATGCAGCCCCCGGGCATGGAGCCTACTTGTCTTGCTGGTGTGTCTCGGTATACCGGCCGGTGCCGCGGAGCCGACCAGCCGGGCCATCCGCCGTAGCGACGTCGTCTTCATGTACGACAACCCCGAGATGTACAAACCCTACGGATGCACCGTGATGGGTTGGGCCGGGTCGGCCGATCCGAAGCGGATCGAGCAGGCCCACGGGGCGGGCGTGCGCCATTTCTCGTGCAGCGTCGGCTTTCTCACCGAATTTCGCGGGGCGATCGATTTCGACGAAAACTTCCTCGACGAGGCCTGCCGCAACTTCGCCGGCGAGCCGTTCATCGTCCCCTGGCTCTGGGACCATGTGCATAAGGACAAGCCGGCCTACTGGTGGTGTACCAATAGCCCCCTGTATCGGCGCTATCTCTACAGCCGGCTCGAAAAGGTCATGGCCGCGAAGCCCGACGGACTGCACATCGACGACTATCGGGGCACCTCCGGTTCGGTCACCTGGCGCAGCGGTGGGTTCTGCCGGCATTGCATGGCCGCGTTCAACAAGTACCTGGGCGAGAACGTACCCAAGGGAAAGCTGGCCGAATTGGGGATCACCGATCTCGCGGCGTTCGACTATCGGCAATTCCTGCTCGATCGGGGCGTGAAGCCCGAGGAGTACAACGGGCGACGTGCCGGATTGCCGCTGGCCGCGGAGTTCTACGATTTCCAGGTGACCGCCGACAATGCGTTTGTGGTCGAATACCGTCGCCGGGCGGAGGCACTTCGTGGGGGGCCGGTCACGCTGTGTGTCAACTCGGGGCTGAGCAACCCGCACGCCTTGGCCGTCGCGCCCCATCTGAGCTACTTCTGCTGCGAGGTGGGCCATAACGCCGCGAGTCGGGCCCCGGCGGCGCATCCGATTTACATTTACAAATTGGGCGACGGCCTGAACCGGCCGATCACGTCCACCGCCAGCGGCCACGATTGGGCCTACGTCATGGAGCACGATCTGACCTGTCTGGTGCGCACCTGGACGGCGCTCTCCTATGCCTTCGGCCAAACGCTCATGGCCCCGCACCGCCAGTGGTGTTACACCAAGGAGAAGGGCACGCATTGGTACACCGGTCCGTCCGACCAATACGCATACGTCTACCGTTTTGTACGGGAAAACGCCCGGCTGCTGGACGGCTACGAAGCGGTGGCCCCGGTAGCGGTGGTGTACGACAACGCCGCGCGGCGGCGCGGGCGGGGCAACATCGAGCCGATCTGTATCGAGCTGGCCCAGCGCAACGTGCCCTTTACCGTCGTCATGGCCGGCGACGATTGGCTCGACTACCGGCTCGACGCCCAGCGATTGGCCCCTTTCAAGGCGGTGGTGCTGGCCTGCCCGTTCGAGGGTGACGATGCGCAGAAGGCTCTGGTCGAGGAAGTCAAGAAGCAGGGTCGGTTGGTTCTCTGGCCGGATAACGAAAAGCTCCAGAGCCGCGTGCCTCCGCCGGTGGTGGTCGAGGGCTCGTCACACATAATGGCCGTGCCGCGGGCGGTGCCCGGCGATGCGAAGGCCCCCGCGGTCGTCCATCTGCTCAACCGCCAATACGACGGCGAGCAGGACGCGATGACCGCGCAGCGCAACGTCGTCTTGCGACTGCGGAGCGATCTGTTCGCCGGCCGGAAGTTTACCAAGGCGATGCTTCATGCCCCGCGGAAAGAGCCGCAATCGCTGGCGTTGCGAACCGACGGCGAGTATACTCGGATTGAAGTGCCCGAGTTGGAGCTTTGGGGGATTGTGGAACTTGGTGAGTAAGTTTAGCCCCGGCACTTGTGCCCGGCGTTGTCGGGAGAACATTGAACGACCGTGCTTCAAATCGCCGGGCACGAGTGCCTGGGCTAAACGACGGGAGAAACGACATGCGACTTTTCGTGGGTTTATCGATCGCCCTGACGGCCATTTGTTGCCAGACGGTTTTCGGTGGTGACGTGATTCTGCGGGTGGACGATACCGACGGCATTTCCGCCCGGACCGCCGCGCCGGTTTCGATGCGGATCGATCTGACGAAACATCTCACCGGTGACGCGGATCCGGCGCGTCTGCAACTGGTCGAACTGACCGGCGCGGATGCCACTCCCGGCGATCCGATCCCGGTGCAATTCGAGGCGGACGGCAGGGCAGGGCAGGGCACCCTCTGGTTTCAGATACCGCCCGGGCCCAAGGGAGAGCGGCGGTTTCGCTTGACGCTTGCCGAAAAAGCGGCGCCATCGGCGATGACCGTCGCGATGGACAACAGCGGCAGCTTCTACGACGTGCGCCAGGGTGATCGGCCCGTGCTGCGATACAATCACGGCAACGTGCCCGTGCCCGAGGGAGTGCCCGCACAATATCAACGCGGCGATTACATCAGCCCCCTGTACGGACTCAGCGGCGAGGTGCTCACCGACGACTATCCCCGCGATCACCCGCACCACCGGGGAATTGGCTGGTCGTGGCCGGTCACGCGCTGGGGCGACGAAGTGCGCGACATCTGGGCGGTCCGCGGCGTCTGGTCACGGCCGGTAAAGATGCGACGAACCATCGCCGGGCCGGTTGTGGCCGTCGTAGAAGCCGAAAATGTGTGGAAATGGGGCGACAGCGACAAGATCGTTCGCGAGGAGGTGCTCATCCGCGCGTTTCGTAGCGGGCAAGGCGGGCGTTGTGTCGACGTGGAAGTACGCCTTACGGCCCTGGCCGACAACGTGGCGATCGGCGGCCGTCCGCACGCGGGCTACGGCGGATTTGGGCTTCGCGCTGCGGCGGCCGAGCAGCAAAAGATCACCGCACACACCGATCCCCAGGACGCACCCGTGCGTCGCTCCTGGCTCGACTACTCGGGCGTCTTCGCCGGCGGCGGGGGCATCTCCGGGGTGACGATCCTGGAACATCCGAGCGGCCCCGGCTATCCCAGCGAACTGCTGCAATATCCCCAGATCAACTACGTGATGCCCGGTTTCCCGGGCCAACGCGAGGTGGCTCTTTCCAAAGAAAAGCCGCTGGTGCTGAACCATCGGCTGTGGATTCACGGCGCCAATGCCGATGAAGACACCCTGGCCGACGTCTGGAGAGCGTATGCCCAGGGGCCAACGGTAACCATCGAGAACCGAAACTAACCTCCTGAGGACAAAAGGGTGAATCATGAGTGAAAAGACTAATCTTTCGCGTCGCGGATTCATGGGCAAGACGGCCACCGCCGGAGCGGCCGCGGCGGCCGTGCCCTATTTCGTCTCTTCCCGGGCCCTGGGCCAAGACGCCAAGCCGGGGGCCAACGACAAGATCCACGTCGGGCTGATCGGATGCGGCGGCATGGGGCGCGGCAACCTCAACAACTGTGCCCGCCATGGGGACGTCGTGGTGACCGGCGCCTGCGACGTCTGGAAGGGACGCCGCGACGCCGTCGTCAACCAGTTCAAAGACACCTGCAAACCCTACAGCGACTTCCGCGAGATGATCGCCGCGCCCGATATCGACGCCGTGATCATCGGCACGCCGCCCCATTGGCACACGCTGCCGGCGATCGCCGCCTGCGAGGCGGGCAAGGACATCTACCTGCAAAAGCCCATGACCTTGCACCTGGGCGAAAGCCTGGCGGTAAAGAACGCGGTGAAGAAACACAATATCATCAGCCAGATCGGCACGCAGATCCACGCCACGGAGAACTACCGCCGCATCGTTGAGTTGGTTCGCGCGGGCAACCTGGGCAAGATCAGCGTCGCCCGGACGTTCAACGTCATGAACCAGGGCCCGGGCGGCGTGGGGCACAACCCCAACACGACCCCGCCGGAGGGTTTCGACTGGGACTTCTGGGTTGGCCCCGCACCGATGCGCCCGTTCAACGCAATCCTCGTGGCCAACTCGTACAACCATTGCTCGTGGATGGATTACGCCGGCGGCTGGACTCCCGGTATGGCCCCGCACATCATCGACCTGCCCATCTGGGCGCTGGACTTGGGCTATCCGACGGTTACCAGTTGCTCCGGCGGGCGTTACCTGATCGAGGACGACGGCGACGCCTACGACACGCAGGAGATTCTCTGGCAGTATCCCAAGTTCACGCTGACCTGGATGTCGACCGTCGCCAACAGCTACGGTTTCGATCTGGGCAGCGGCACTCCCTCGCGCCGGCTGGGCATCTACTTCCATGGCGTCAACGGCACGATGTACTGCAACTACGGCATGCACAAGATCGTGCCCGAGGGCAAGGCAATGGACGGCATGGAACCGCCGGAGAAATCGATCCCCTCCTCCCCCGGCCACGAGCGCGAATGGCTCGACTGTATCAAGACCCGCGAGCAACCCAGTTGCAGCGTCTTCTATCACACGAAGGTCGACGTTCCCCTGGTGTTGGGCAACCTGTCGTACAAGCTGGGGCGTTCGATCCAGTTCGATCCGACGACCGAGAAGATTGTCGGCGACGAAGAGGCCGCCCGGATGGCCGTGCCCGAGTATCGCGCCCCGTGGAAATTCCCCAAGGAATATCTCGAAGGCTAAACGACGCCATGACATGGGATCCGCAGGTCCGGGCATTCCTCGACGACCTTGCCGCGCAGAATCCGCCGCCGCCGTCCAGTCTCACGCCCGAGCAGGCCCGGGCGGCGATGCGGCTGGATACGGCGGCGCTGGGCGATCCCGAGCCGGTCGCCCGAATTGAAGATCTCGTGCTGCCCGGTCCGGGCGGTGAGATTCCCGTTCGTGTCTACGATTCCGGCGAAACAGACCCGGCGCCCGCGCTGGTCTTTTTTCACGGGGGTGGTTGGGTGTTGGGCGACCTCGAGACACATCACAATCTATGCTGCACTTTGGCCAACGCGGCCGGATGCACAGTGGTGAGCGTCGACTATCGCCTTGCGCCGGAACACAAGTATCCGGCCGCGGCCGAAGACGCGCACGCCGCCGTGCAATGGGTGATTGCCGAGGCTGATTCACTGGGAGTGGATCCTCGCCGCGTTGCCGTGGGGGGCGACAGCGCGGGCGGCAATTTGGCGGCCGTCGCGGCCCTGATGGCTCGCGATCGCCACAGCCCGCCGCCGGCCTTCCAGTTGCTCCTCTACCCGGTGACGGACTACCGTTTCGACACGCCGTCGTATCGCGACAATGCCGAAGGATACCTGTTGACCCGGGCCGACATGCAGTGGTTCTGGGGGCAGTACCTCAATGGCCCCGAGGACGGAGCCGGGGCGTATGCTTCACCCCTACAAGCGGACGACCTGAGCGGTTTGCCGCCGGCGCTGGTCGTAACGGCCGAGTACGATCCGCTTCGCGACGAGGGCGAGGCGTACGCGGGCCGGCTTAGCGACGCGGGAAGTACCGCGAGGCTGTGGCGATACGGAGGCCTGATTCACGGCTTTGCGCGTCGCACCGACCTTTTCGACCGAGCGCGAGTCGCTTTGGGCGACATCACCGAGACATTGAAGAGTCGCATGCGGATTACTTCCGTATAGTAGCCATCTCGCTCCGCGAGATGTAGCTTTTCCTTGTAGCGGGAGACGGCTACTGTACACGACGAAAGGCTACATCTCGCGGAGCGAGATGGCTACTATACGCCCGATCCATGGCTATCCTGACCAAATGGAATCCACATCACCAACACTCGACGTGCTCGGCCTGGGGATCGTCGCGGTGGACGACCTGCTGTACGTCGACGAATACCCGCCGGCCGATCGGAAGATCCGGGTGCGGCACCGCCGACGGCAGTGTGGCGGCAACACGGCCACGGCCCTGGTGGCGGCGGCCCGAATGGGAGCCCGATGCGCCTACGGCGGAGTGTTGGGAGACGACGAGCTCTCGCGATACGTCGTCGAGACACTCGCTCGCGAGGGAATCGACACGAGCCACGGCGTGGTGTGCGATACGGCCGGGTGTGCCCATTCAACGATCATCGTGGACCGCAAACACAACACGCGCACGATCTTCTCCAGCGTCGATCACCGCGTCGGCGCCCATCCGCGGCTGCCCGAGGCGGCTGTGATTCGTGCGGCCCGTGTACTGTTGGTCGACCACCATGGCCTGGAGGGAGCGCTGCGCGCGGTGCGGATCGCCCGCGAAGGGGGCATGCATGTGGTGGCCGATTTCGAGCGCGATCCGGGCGAACCGTTCGGCGAGTTGGCGTCCATGGTCGATCACCTGGTCGTTTCGGCCCGATTTGCCCGAGAAATGACCGGACAGGCCGATCCGGCAATCGCCGCGAGGGAACTATGGAACGACCGGCGTGAGGCCGTGGTGGTGACCTGTGGCGAGGCCGGGTGCTGGTATCTCGATCACCAGATGCGCGGCACGGCACAACATCACGCGGCGCTGGCAGTGGAAGCGGTCGACACGACCGGTTGCGGCGACGTGTTTCACGGTGTCTACGCCGCAACATTGGCCCGCGGCATGTTGCTTGACCAGCGGGTTCGTTGGGCCTCGGCCGCAGCCGCGCTAAAAGCCATGCGCCGCGGCGGCCAAACGGGGATTCCCACGACCGCGGCGGTCGAACAATTCTTGAGACAATAGCCTGTTGGAAGAGTTCCGATTGCCGCCTGTGGCACCCGAGGTCCAACGCATACTTGCGCACGAAAAAACCCCGGCCCGGCGGCGGGACAATGCCCGCCGGTCGGACCGGGGTCGGGAGGAGGACGCTGCGATGTTTTCTACGTCGAGGCGCCGGCCGGCTCGCGACGGGCATCACGGGAGGAGTTGTCGGTTTTGAATCGGCCGACCAGATCGCGAAGGCCGGAGGCTTGCGCCCCGAGTTCCTCGCTGCTGGAGGCCATCTCTTCGCTACCGGCGGCCGCCTGTTCAGTCACCTGGGCGATGCCCTGAATGGCTTCGCCGACCTGCGTGGCGTTGCTGGCCTGCTCGATCGTGGCCGTGGCGATCTCGGAGATCTTCGTCACCGTGGCTTCGACGCCTTCGATGATCTCCTTCAGGGCGCTTCCGGTCTCGTCGCTCAGTTGGGCGCCTTCCTGGACCCGGCTGCTCGATTCCTTGATCAGCGACGTAATCTCGCCGGCCGCCTGATTGGATCGTTCGGCCAACTTGCGGACCTCGTCGGCCACGACGGCGAATCCCATGCCATGTTCGCCGGCTCGGGCCGCCTCGATGGCCGCATTCAAGGCCAACAGATTTGTCTGGCTGGCGATTTCCGAAATCACCTGAATAATCTCGGCGATCTGATCGGAACTGGTGCGGATCAGCTCCATCGCCTCGATCGATTTCTGCACGGCCGCGCCACCCTTCTCGGCCAACAGGTTGGTCTTCTTGGCCACGTTGTCGGCCTCGGCGGCGTTGGTCTTCACGCCCTCGATCGAGGCGTT
>JABMRP010001168.1 GCA_013202535.1 Planctomycetota bacterium | reverse complement strand
GCGGTTGGCCCGATCGCCGATGGCGTGAACGCAAAGCTGCAGATCGTGTTTCAAGGCCAGTTCCGCCACGCGGCGAAGCGCCCCGGGCGTCGTCACGCTCTGTCCGGTGTTGCCCGGCAAATCGTCGTAGGGCGATAACAGCCACGCGCCGTGGGTACCCAGCGCCCCGTCCATGAATTGCTTGACGGAGCGAACCGTCAGATGATGGTTGCCCAGGCGGACGACGGGAAATTCGTGCAGATGCCGCGCAAGCACGGCGTAGGGTTCCCGGATCATAACCCAGAGCCGCACGTCGAGTTCCCCGGCTTCGGCCAGCCTGCGGAATCGGGCGATCGTTCGCAAAGACGAGCCGGCGTCCTGGAAGGTGGTCACTCCGTGGCGAAGACATTCATCGCTGGCCAGGCGAACGGCTTCGTCGAACTCGTCGGCGCCTCCCCGCAGCGCACGGCCGATGAGCCCCGAGGCCATTTCGAGGAACACGCCGGTGGGATTGCCGTCGCGATCGCGCAGGATCACTCCACCCGGCAGATCGGGCGTTTTCTTATCGACCCCCGCCGCCTTCATCGCCGCCGCATTAGCGATGCAGCCATGTCCGCTGGCGTGGTAGAGCACGACCGGATGATTGGGAACGGCGCGGCTTAGCTTCTCGTGGGTCGGATATCCGTTGACGTTCGGCTCCGCCGGCTTCTCCCATTTGGCCTGATGCCAGCCTCGGCCTTCGACCCATTGACCCGGGGGAGTTTTCTCGGCCGTTTTGGCGACGGCGGCGACCACTTCGTCCCAAGTTCGCGCCTTCGACAGATCGAGCCCACGAAGTGATTCCCCCAGCGAGAGAAAATGCCCATGGCTTTCAATAAACCCGGGCAGGGCCAACTTGCCCTGGAGATCGATGACCTTCGTGTTGTCGCCGATCCACTCCTTCATCGCCTCGTCGCTGCCGACGGCGACGATCTTGTCGCCATGCACGGCCAGCGCGGTTGCCTCGGGCAACTCGGGATCGACGGTGACGATCTTTCCGCCCCGGAGCACCAGATGCGCCGGTTTCTTCTCGCGTGCTTCATACGCTTGGTACCATCGGACCAACTCCGCCGACCAGGCAAAGCTAGGTGCCTTGTCGCGGTCGTAGCCTTCGAGGTGCTCGGCCTTCTTGCGCAGCCGGGGGATGCGATAGCGCCACTTGATCGGCCCCAGCGTCTCGGCCACCAGTGCGGCGAGACCCGGGTCGTAGGCTTCGAGTTCCTCGCGGGTGTCGACGTGGTTGTGGTCGTGGTCGGGAGGGCGGTTGGTATCGAACCACGACTGGACGGCCTCGGCCCAATACTCGGCCCGGTTCCCCGCGGCGTATTTTCCTTTCCAACGGCCGGCCGCCATCGCCTCGTCGTAAAGTTTCTTCAGTTTGCGGTCAAACTCCTTGTCGATCGTGTCCAGACCCATGTGGTGGATCGCATGGGCGAACTCGTGGATGAGGATGTTCTCTTTGTGGTACGGATCGCCGGGATAGCGAAGCAGGTTTTCCTCGCCGCAACTGACCGACGGCCGAATCGGCGTGGCCCCCAAGCCGCGCGCCCGGCGGTCCCAAAACTTGGCCGGCGTCAAGTCGCTGTGTTCGGGCACGTCGGTCGTCCGCTCGTTGTAAGCCATCACGCTGAAACGCACCTTGTTGTCGATCAAGGCCTTGCGGATGTCGGGCCGGTTGACCAGCATCCGGTCGATCAGATAGGCCGCCTCCAACAGGGCGTAGTCGGAAACTCTCGCCGAGCTAACCACCGGGAATCCGCCGACGCCGACGTGTTTCTTGTAGAACGGATCCAGCCCGAGCGACTCCGGCGGCTCGGCGACCCGGGCCAGATGCGGATTGGCCGGCTCTTCGGGCGTCTCTTCGGCTGCAATCGGCCGCAAGCAGGAGATCATCAAAAAGGTGAATAATACGGAGAGGACATGGACTCGGCGGCGTGGGTGGGGTTTCATCGAGCACCGTAGGGGATGGCGAAACGAGCGACAGGCCGTAACGATTGCGGGCGGCCACTCCCACCAGCATACCGCCGACCGGTGGTTGGGTCAAAAGAGGCCCCCAAAGGGCGTGCGTGGCTTGCAATGGGGTCTTGCTTGACCCGGCAACTCGGGGCGATCATAATCGTGGGTCACCTGTTTGATCGTTTAGCCCGTTGAAAAAGTGGACTTTGCCGGAATGTGTGCCACTGCTTGCTTGCAAGCAGTGCCTTTATGCCGGGTTTCGCGATCGAATCCACGGCACTGCTTGCAAGCAAGCAGTGGCACACGACTTTTTCTGGCGGGCTGCTAAACGGCCCGAATTTCAGCACCTAAGGAGACATCCCATGCGTTTTTCCCGTTTCGGTCTTGCCATGCTCGTCGTTGGTGTCGCGTTGATTCTCATGGGGAACACGGTCACCGGGGCGACGCCCGACTGGCCGCAGTTTCGTGGCCCCCAGAGCAATGGCCAGTGTAGCGAGACGGGCCTGCTCAAATCGTGGCCCGAGGGTGGGCCCAAGTTGCTGTGGAAGATCGACGGGCTGGGCGACGGCTATTCGAGCGTTTCGATTGTCGACGGCAAGATCTTCACCATGGGCGATCTGCCCTCCCCTGCCGGCGACGCGCAGTTCGTCATCGCCCTGGATCTGGCCACGCAAGAGCAACTGTGGTCAACCCGAGTCGGCTCCGAGCACCGAGACGGCCCGCGGTGTACGCCGACCGTTGATGGCTCATTGCTTTACGCCCTGGGTACCGACGGCGGTCTGGTCTGTCTGCGGGTGGCCGACGGGTCGGTGGTTTGGCGAAAGAGTTTGCCCGGCGATTTCGGCGGCAAGATGATGTCGGGCTGGAAGTACAGCGAATCGCCGCTGGTCGACGGCGACCGGCTGCTCTGCACGCCCGGCTCGTCCGACGCCGTGATCGTGGCCTTGGATAAGAAGACGGGCGAATTGATCTGGAAGTCGAAAATGCCCGACATCGGCGGTCGAGGGAAAGACGGCGCCGGCTACTCGTCGATGGTCGCCGCCGAGATCGACGGCGTGCGGCAGTACCTCCAGATCATCGGCCGCGGGGCCATCGGCGTGGAGGCCGCGACGGGCCGGTTCCTCTGGGGCTACAATCGCGTGGCCAACAGCACCGCCAACATCCCCACGCCGGTGGTGCGGGGTAACCTCGTGTTCGTCACGACCAGCTACAAGACGGGAAGCGCGCTGTTGAAACTCTCGCGAAGCGGCTCGAAGTTCGACGTCGAGGAAGTTTACTGGCTCGGGCCAAACCAGTTCGAGAACCATCACGGCGGCGTGATCCT
>JABMRP010001167.1 GCA_013202535.1 Planctomycetota bacterium | reverse complement strand
GTTGAGCGCCGGGCGATCGATCGCGGCGATGATCTCGGAGACGACCGAGGCCGTGTTGGCCGGCGCTGGCGCGGCGACGGGCAGCTTACGCTGTTCGACGACCCGGCTTCGCAGGTTGAGCACGACGAACTTTCCGCCGGCAGCGACTACCGGGGTCACTTCCAACGCGGCGCCTTCCTGGATGACCGAAACGATCGGTTCGTAGGTTACCTTCGATGGGTGTTCGCCGACCTCGACGCTCTCGCCTTCCTCGTCACTCTTGACCCGATACACGGGAACCGGCACGGGCATCACGCCGGTAACCACCACGCTTTGCCCGCCGGAGACTGTGTGAACTCGTTGGCCGTTGTAACAGGTGATACAGCCAGCGTTTCGAGAGCCAATATCTTGCCCGCCTTCTCTACATGGTTCATGCCCTCGGTCACATTAATGGGCTTCGCGTCGTCTGTGGCTATTCCGATTTCGTGGGCATCCCGTTGCGGGCTGCCGGCGCGGATGTATTTGCCACGTGTTGGTCCCAATCGCTGAGGCAATTCAGGCAAAAATCGTTCATTAAGCGAAAGTCAGGTGGCCAGCGTGCTCGCGAACGCTATTCATCCGGTCCGCTGTTCAACTCCATTATGTTGAGTGACCTCCAAAGCGTCTTTGAGGTGGGGCGTCTCGATGACGTTCTGTCCAATGTGCCTCTGGACGACATGTTCTCCAACTCGCCACAGCCTCTGGACAGTGGTTGGACTACTCCGCTCTCCCAGCAGCACCACTGGCAGACGCTTCAGTCGCTAGACGCTCGTCTTTCGGGCAACGTGCGCCGCGATCTGCGAGACACCGTGAAGTCGTTACGCGACGCGGACGGACTCTACCGGCTCCTCGAAGCGGCGGGTGTCCAATTCGAACGGAACGCCGGGCGCGATCATCTAATGGAATGGGTGCGAGGAATTGCCGAGTTTCAGAGGATGGCGGGATTCGCCGCGTCCTGATCGAGCAGCATCCCCACCGCGCGGATAAGACCGGCGCGCGAGATCGGTTTCCGTTTTCGTGACGGCAGTATGCGTTTGGAATCGCCGTTGGCGTCGTGCGTGATGAGCCCCACGTTGAAGCGGCGAAAGTGCTCCGCCGATCCGTTCACGCGTCTCGCTGCCGCCGGCGGCATTACGACGAACACGCGATGTGAAAACGCTCGATACCGCTTGGCTTGATAGAAAGCCCGTTTCCAATTCTCCAGCTTGAACTCGAACGAGCAAATCTCGATCCGCGGGAAGTCAAACTGCGGGCCCAACACGTATCGACCCTCCCCCAGGTCGCAAACGAGCCCCGTTTGCACAAGTTTCGTCAGCCAGCCACGAAACGTCGCCTTTGCCACACCCGACCGAACGAGCAGAAAGGACTCCCGTCGAAAGGCTTGTGGTTTGAGAGTTTCCAGAATACGGCTGCATGTGGGCTGCTGGAACAAAAAGGAAGCCTCCGTAGCGGTTCCCGCGGGCCAATCACATCCGATGCCGGCCCACACCCAATCGGCACGTCCCTCGGAGCACGTGCTCTCTATGGTCGTCCGCACCTGCAAGGAACGACTTTGCGGTGACCACAAGGATCGCGGCGCGTGCTCAAGAAAGCTTTGTCGAAGGTCTTCCTCGAACCGAAATCCCATGGCGCTCACGTCCCGTGCTGACCAAACTGACCTTTCGTACTCTCGTGTTGGTATCGGCCAACCGATGCGTCTGATTCCACTCACATTGTCGGCGAGCTTGCAACGGTGTCAACCAAGTCGTCATTCTGCGTGGCCAGTCCCCGCCCACCTACCGGAGGGACACTCGCTGATTCTTCGGCACATGGCCCCCCCGAAACACGGCTTTGCGGCCGTGCTTCCGGGGGAAAGCGGGGTCTCGGTCGATCTTAGGCCAGTGCCAACTGCAGATCGGCTTGGGCGTTTTCGCCGGTCAGGCGGAGATCGAACTTCTCTTGCAGCACCTTGAAGACGCCCGGGGTGATGAACGCCGGCGGCTTGGGGCCGATGGTGATGCCCTTGACGCCCAGATAGAG
>JABMRP010000020.1 GCA_013202535.1 Planctomycetota bacterium | reverse complement strand
GGAAGTTGAGCGTTTTCCCGCAGCCGCCGGAAGACGTTTTCCACGTCCACGATCGCGTCGTCCACCAGCGCGCCGATGGCGATGGCCATGCCGCCGAGCGTCATGGTGTTGATCGACGCCCCCATCCATTTAAGAACCAGTACGGTCGCCAACAGCGACATCGGGATGGCGGTCAACGTGATCACGCTCGCGCGAAGATTTCCCAAGAAGAGAAACACAATGATCACCACCAGTATCCCGCCTTCAAGCAATGCTACTTCGACGTTTTTTACGGCGACTTCAATGAAATCGGCTTGCCGGAAGATATTCCGCTGAATGGTGACTCCCTTGGGCAAGGTGTCCTGGATTTCATCGAGCACACCGTCCAGCCGCTGGGTCAGTTCGAGGGTGTTGACTTGCGGTTGCTTGGTGATGCTCAGCACGACGGCCGGCTCCCCCATCGCCGAACCGTCGCCGCGTTTCAAGGCCGGCCCGATCTGAACACGGCCCAATTGAGAGACGCGGATGGGAACCCCCTTGCGGACCGTCACCACCGTGTCGGCAATCTCGCCCTGGTGGTGGACGCGTCCCATTCCTTGGACCAGGAACTCCTGACCGCCTTCGATCATCACGCCGGCGGTGGCGTTTTCGTTGGTATCGCGCAGCGCGTCGGCGACCTCCGAGGGAGCGATGTTGTAATTCTGTAGCTTCGACGGCGAGAGGATCACCTGGTATTGTTTGACTTCACCACCAATGGGCGTAACCTGAGCGACTCCCTCGACCGACAAGAGCCGGCGCCGTACCGTGGTGTCGGCCAAGGTTCGCAGATCAAACAGAGAGTGCGTGGCGTTGCCGTTGTCGCTGCCGCTGCCCTTGTCGCTGCGCAGCGCCAGAAAGAGCACCTCGCCCATGGCCGAGGCTTGCGGTGCCATGATCGGCTGGTCGACTTCCGGAGGAAGACTCCCCCGGACCAGACTGAGCTTTTCGCCGACGATCTGCCGGTCGACCCTGATGTCGGTCCCCCAGTCGAACTCGACCCAAACGACGGAGAATCCCAGCGCCGTCGAGGAGCGCACCCGGCGCACGCCGGCCGCCCCGTTCATGGCCGCCTCGATCGGAAACGTGACGAGCGTCTCGACTTCGGTGGGGGCCATGCCGTGGGCTTCGGTGAGGATCGTCACCGTGGGAGCCGTAAAGTCGGGAAAGACATCCACCGGCATCGTGGCCGCCGCATAGAATCCCGCCGCGGCCAGGCCGACCGAGGCCAGCACGACCAGGACCCGGTTGGTGAGCGAAAGTTGGATCAACTTGGTAATCATGGAACGGGTTCCTAGTGGGCGTGGCCATGGGCAGGCAGACTACTGGAGAGGGTTGACAGCCGGACCGAATAGGCCGCTTTGGTGGTAACCCGTTCTCCCGGGCGGATCCCGCTGAGAACCTCCACCAGCTTTGCGCCGTGGGAGTGTGGATTGCAGCCACCGATACCGAGTTTCACTCCACGGCGCTGGAACGACTCGCCTCCGGTCTGTACATAGACGACCTTCTCTCCACCTTCATCAATCACGGCCTCCTCGGGTATGGCCAACGCTTTCTGCCGGTGGCTTGTTTCGACCAGCAGATCGGCAAACATCCCAATCCGCAGTGTCCGATCGCTATTGGCCACTGCGTAACGAATAGAAACGGTGCGCGTGTCGGGATCGACCTCCACGCCGATGTCGATCAATCGGCCGGCGCCGTCGAGGATGGGCACGACACGGTCCGGGTAGGCGGCCAGACGGTAGCTTGCCCCGGGGGCTTGTTCCACTCGCGACAAATCGTACTCCGACACGTTTGCTTCAATCCATAGCGTGTCCAGATTGACAACGCGAAAGAGCTGATGACTGCCGGTGATCAGTTCTCCGGAAGTGGCTTTCACTTCGACAATGGTGCCGGCAATGGGGCTTCGCAGGGCGACGCTAAGGTCCTCCTGCTCCTTGTTCCCGTCACCGGTCGAGTGCATGCGCCCCAGTACCGTGGCCAGCCGCCGGCGAGCTTCGGCGTAAGAAGGCAGCAGGGTTTTCAGGCCGGCCAGTCGGGTTTCGGCCAGATCGACTTCGTACTTGGCCAGCAGGAGTTCCTTGCCCGCGGTAACACCTTGCTGCGACAGTCGCTCTTGGCGCTGGTGGATTTCGCTGGCCCGAGCCAAGGCCAACTCGGCACTGCGGATTTGGGTTTCCACGTCCAGTTGTTTGACCGCCAGACCGGCATCGAGGGTCTCCAACTGGGCATGGTTGGCGACCATCTGGACCGCTTCGGCACCGGTGATCGACGGCTCGACAATTGCCAGGACTTGCCCCTGTTGGACGTCTTCTCCAATGCGAGGGAAGCGTCCGTCGATGGGCGGCAACACCTTGCCGGTGATTTGGGAACTCACCAACGCACCCGACCCCGGCGGCACAATCACTCGAGCGGGTACGTCCAAATGCTCAACCAGCTCTTGCTCCTTGGCCTCGACGGTGAGCAGGCCGATCGGCCACTGCTGCTCCTTGAGGAACGAGATCGTATCGGCCGGAGCATCTTCCTCGGCCTCTTCGGCGGCTGCCAACACCGCCTCCGCGGTCGTGTACACGGCGACATCCGGCAGCTCGATCGTTTCGCCACCTTCGGCCACTTGCGGACTCTCGATGACCAGCCGGGCCCGGTACGTGCCCGGTTTGGGGAAAGTAACCTCGGGAATGAAGATACCGGGCCGGGTCGGTGCGTCGACCCGAACACGGACCACGCTGTCGTCCGGACCGGTCGCCTCGAAAGTGACGCTGCCGGTGGTCACGGCGCTTCCGTTTTTGATCACCGTCACGTGGGCGAGCATTTCCACGGGCTGTCCCGCCACGGGATAGGGGCGTTCGAGAAAGATGTCTACCCGGTCCGCCCAGATGGTTGTGGCGACCGTTGGCTCGTCCCCGCCATGACCGTGCCCGCCGTGACCCTCGCCACCGTGGCCAGGATCCGCGGAGTGGCCGCTTGCGTCGCCGTTGCGGGCTCCTGGAAACAGAAGCCCGCTGCCCAGGAAGAGGAGCCCGGCTGACGCGACCACTGAGACCGTGATGAGTACCCACCAAGGGCACCCTTTATTGATATTGACGTTCACTTTACTATCTCCGCAAGTTCGGTTGTCGCATGGTCGGTTGCGCGTCGACCTAGTGCTTAGTAACGGTGAGATTGATGAGTGGCTGGGGTCGAGATGCGGCGGGTGCCATGGGCGGCTTGCCCGCCCTTGTTTTC
>JABMRP010001166.1 GCA_013202535.1 Planctomycetota bacterium | reverse complement strand
TGCTTCGTCGGAAAGGCGTAATAGGCGCCCATGCGCGACTTCTCCCCCTTGAAGGTGCCGACCGTGTAGACGAGCATCCGCACGGTGGCATCGCCGCGCTGCCACTGGCGGACGACCTCGACCTCGAGCGGCTCTCGGGCCGGATCGTAACCGGCCCAGAGCTCTTCCAGGCTCCGCGGCACCTTGCCGTCGGTGAGCGGTGGAAGGGTATCGGCGGCGAAAAGCGGAACGGCGGTCAGTATGCATAGCGTCCATGCGAATAGAAATCGATTCATCGTCTGGGGTTCCTTGTCGCTGGCTTTCGCACGTCTGTTTGTCAACTGTACTGATACTCAGTAACCGCGCCCATCAACGGGCTTGTTCCCGGGCTCTAGCATATCCGACCGCCGCATTTGACGACACGGACTGCCAAAATGACGGCAGTGGCCCGTGGGGGGTGCCGAAAGGCTTTTCGACGTAACCTCTTCTCGCAAAATGCTTTACCGTCTTTTTCGTGTTCTCCCCGAACTCCGGCACGGGTTTTGCTCTTCTCTTTCTGACAGAGGTAACCCGTAATAAAACAGGCATATTCCCGCCAGAAATAAAAGAGACGGAACGAGGTGCTCCAATGACTTTCAATCGCACGCAATGGGTCCGCACGGCCAAGCGCCTCCAGGAAGCCATCGGCTATTTCGAGTTGGGCATGGCAGAGCATGCCTTGCGGCAGTTGGAGTCGCTCGACGACTGGGGTCCCTTTGAAGCGGCCGCCGCCATGGTGCGGGCCGAATCTCTGCGCGCGCAGCAGCGGTACGGCGACGCGGCCAAGTCGTTCGAGATCGCCGCCCGATCGCTTCCCGATCCGCGTGACCGGCCCGCCTGGCGAGCGCTGAGCCAGTGCCTCCGCCAAATCGGCAATGCCCGCGAAGCCATCGAAAGCCTGGCCATCGCCCGAGGCGCCAAGCTGCCACGTTCGGAGAAACCGGGAAAGTAGCCTGGACCGTCGAGGACTCAACCGATGCGGGAGCAACAATCTTATCGGTTACAGTGCTCCGCCGGGACGTTGGACAGGATGGCACGCTTCATCGAAGCAATCCTTGCTGGTTCCGGGAAAGGCTTCGAGGAGCCGTTGCCGCATGTCTCGGTCGTCGGCGAAAACGGTCATCCAAATCGACCAAAAGCCGCGACCGGCGGCGGTCTCGACAATCCACTTGCGAACGGACTCGGTGTCCTCCGCAACAAGATCTTGGCGAGCATCGATCGCTATCGTCCAGATCTTAAGGCGATGCAACCACCGTCGATCACTCTTCGAGGGATCGTTGGTTGGCGTGCGGTCGAGGCCTGTCAAATCGATGGTACGCTGTGCCATACTCTTCTGGTCGTCGGTCAAATCAGGGTTGACCTTTACCAGCCCGTCTTTGGTGTAGACGAAAGCTCGGAATGCATTATCTTTATCGGGCCAAAAGTACTCGTTGAGTACAACGTCCTTGTGCCCCTTCGTCGAATTGCAGTTGACACATGCCAGCAGGAAGTTGTCCCAGCGCAGCTCCAGATCGGAGTGCGGGTCTTTCGGCATGATGTGTTCAACGTGCAGTGATGCCGACAACTCCGTGCCACAGTAGGAACAGTACTCTCCCAGCCGATCGATCAAATCTCCGCGGGCGAGCTTGTAATCCGCAAACGTTTTCGGCGTGCCGTTTTCGTCACACGGAGTCGGCCCTCGGTCAATCGGTCGCATCTTCACTCCTCGGGCACGCCGGCGGCAACTCGCTTCATGTTCAAGAAAGCCACGAAAGCGGGATCGTCGCTAAACGGCTCGATTAGCTCGTCAAGCCGTGCCTTGAGTTCCGCGACTTCATCATCCCCCCCCTCCTTGTGCTCTTCAAGAGCGAGATAGTATGCTTTTGCCGCTTCAATCATGTCGGCGTGGCGTTTGCTTCGTTGCACTTCCTCGACGCCCTGGATGTCCTCGGCGATGTCTTCAATACTCCGGTCCACGAAATCAACGGCCTGTTCGTTGTCCAAGTTGTGTAGCATCACTTCCGGGCTGTCGGGAAGTGACTGGATAATGAATGGAGAGTGTGTGGTGGCAACGAACTGTATCTTGGGAAACGCTCTCATCAGGTCCTCGACCACTCGACGCTGCCACTTGGGGTGTAAATGCAGATCGAGTTCATCGATCAAAACGACACCCGGCGTCTCAAGAGCAGCCTTATCGCCCAAATGTGGATTGAGGGTCGCTGCCCTGATCGCGATGTCGGCAATCATGGCCACCATGCTATGATAGCCGTCGCTGAGCAGATGAAACGGCAACTCCTGGTCCTGGACAGTCACCATCAATTGATCCCGCCGCACTGCAAAGTGGACTCTCGTTGCATCGTCCACACACGTCAAGACGGCGGCGCGGACGGCTTCCAGTACACCGATGGACCGGTCTTCTTGAATGGCGCCCATCTCATGTGCTTTGAACCAAGCGAGAACGCGCTTCTCGTCGGATGCGGGACTCAGAGCGTCTCGGTAACCACGCAGTCGAGATCCCGGCTTTTCCGGCGACAAGCGTCGTTGGCCGTTCCCTGTCCGCCGTTTTTGGACCCACAATCGCCCCGTTCCATAGTAGGAGACGACCGGCAGAGTGACCGGCTCGCCGTTCTCCACCTGATCGACCATTTCGTTGGCAATGTTCTGGATCTCCGCGGCATTTTGCCGAGTGGTTCGGCTCTTTGCGCTATTGAGTCGTCGCTCCCAAGTCGCTTTCCGGCCACCGATGTCGCCTTCGCAAGACACTGCCACCGGATACTGCTGCTCCAACGTGGGAGTTTCGCCATGCGTGTACTCTTTCACGCGGACTTCATCCTGGCGAAAGACTCTCGAGAGACTCTTGGGAAGCTTCAAGAAAAAGGCGCCCACGGCGACTGCGAGGACATCAAGAATCGCGGTTTTTCCCGTTCCGTTGTCGCCAATGAAGAGGTTGAACCGCTGGGCCAGGTCGAATCGCCGCGACTCGAAACAGCGGAAGTTGTCCGCATTGATCCAATCGAGTCTCATGACTAACTCATGCTCCTGAAAGACCACTTGTCGGCGCTTCACAAACCGCTTTGCAGAATACCACACTCGCTACCGGAGCGGTAGCCCGGAGCCACCCTACCCAACCCAAATCGAGCCGAAGACTGCCTCTCCGCCGACGATCGTTGCGCGAACGGTCGGGTTGGCGTTTCCGCCGGGCGACGATTCGTCGAGGTCGAACTGCACCAGATTGGCCGGCCGGCCGACTTCCAGGGCGTCCGGCTCGGCGCCTAGCAACTCGGCCGGGTGGAGCGAGGCCATGTCGACGGCCGTACACAGGTCGACTCCGGCGGAGGCCATGACGTAGGCGATGCCCGTGCCGATCGGCAGCGATGCGCCGGCCAGTAATTGACGCTGTCCGGCAATGACCAACCGCCCGTCGTCGAGGATCTCCAACGCACATAGATTCGTGTCGTAACGCCCCGGCGGCAACCCGGCCAGGCCCGACATGTCGCTGACCAACAGGCAACGCCCGGGTGTCTTGGCGCGGACGAACGTCTTGACGACCGCCGGCGGCAGGTGATGGCCGTCGACGATGAGACTGGCCGACAGCCGGTCCTCGGCCAGTTGATCCCAGAGGTAGTTGGGATGGCGCGGCAGGCTCGCGTGGGCGCCATTGCCCAGGTGGGTACACAGCCGGGCTCCGGCATCGGTGGCCGCGCGGATGTGATCGCCGTCGGCGGCCGTGTGCCCAATGGCTACGACCACGCCGCCGTGGACAACTCGGGCGACGAATTCGGCCGAGCCGTCGAACTCGACCGACATGGTCAACAGGCGGATCCGCCCCCCGGCCGCATCTTGAAGCCGGCGGAACTCGTCCCAATCCGGCCGGCGGCAGTGTTCCCGCGGATGTGCGCCGCGGGGACCGTCTTGGGGCGAGAGGTAGGGCCCTTCGAGATGAACCCCCGCCACGAGCCGGGACGTTTCGGCCGACTCGTCGCACGCCGCGGCAATCGTTGCCAGGCTGTGGCGCAACACGTCGAATCGCTCGGTGGTGACCGTCGGGCAGAACCTCGTGACGCCGAAAGCGGGCATCCGCCTTGCGATGTCCGCCGTGCCATCGACCGTCAATTCGCCGCTGCAAAACTCCTGGCCTCCGTGGCCGTTCACCTGCAGATCGAACCACCCGGGGGCGATCCAAGGCCAGCGGTCGACGTGCTCGATGCGACCGGAGACAGCCTGGAGCCGGGAGATCACCGCTTGCGAGATTTCCACCTCGACGGGCTTTGCGGTTTGATAGTGGCGGCCGCGTATTCGCATGGTTCTCTATTTGTGCGTTAAAACGAGCTGGGTTACGGGAGTGCCTGCGTTGGTTCTCGGGGGCAGACGCACGGAAGATTGCAAATTGGCCATTGGTGATTGTAAATTGCAAATCGCAGATTGAGGGTTCGGACTGCGCCAGCAACAGTCGCCGGTCTCGCAGCGTCATTGTACAAACTCATCCGCACTCATCACGTCCATAATTTGCAATTTGCAATAACCAATGGCCAATTTGCAATCTTCTTTTCCCTTCGCTTCGCGCTATCTTCCGGGTTGGGAGGCTTTGTGCATGGATGTCCGCTTGCCGTGCCGGCGATAGAAATTTGAGTACACAAGAAACGGATCGAGGCCCTCCACCTTGTCGATGGACGACCTCGAAATGCCCCTGGCCTCTTCCCGGCGATCCGGCCCCGGGAGAAAATCTCGTACCCCGACCTCGGTGCGATGGGCCCCGCGAAGGGGGCGGTGAGTCAATAGGTGGAGGTCGAACGACCGGGGCGGAGCACCGTGAACGGCGTCGTCTGGTGCCACCGGAACGGATCGAGACTGTCGTTGGACGTCCAGCCGGGCAAGTAGGTCCCGTGGAACGGATCGACGCCGGCCTGGGGACGGCTCTTCGAAAGACCGTACCACTCGCGGGCGGCGATCCGATGGTCTCGCTGTTGGGCTCGCAACTCGGCCCGGCGACGCAACGCTACCTTCGGGTCTTCGTAGCGGCGAAGCTCTTGCTCGTAAAACCACATCTCCGGCGTGGGAGTCACTATGCCCGGTGAAATGGACGATCGAAATTGGAGGTCCGTCGGGCCAGCGACCGGTCTCTGTGCTTGAGCTACCGCCGCCACCGATAGCACGATGACTGCGGACGCAAATAGCAGCCTCTTCATGGCTTTGTCTCCTAAGGTTCCGGCGACACGCACGCGCTTTGGTACACAGTACCGGATTCGGTTGCCGGGGCCGTGTGAGATTAGAGAGATTTTGCCGAATGTGCCAACAATACCGGTCACAGGGCGCCGATCACATCGGCGCGTACTCGCACAGGGGGGCTCGTAGAGAGGGGCTTGCAGAGAGGAACTGCTAAGTCAGCGGACCAGGCGGTTTCGTGAAGTACCGATAGTCCGCGGCATTCTCGCTGGCCACCACCAGGACGTAGAGACGGCCGTCCATCGAGTTCCACGCGGCCACGGGATACCCAAGGGTGTCTTGCATTGGCCTGTTGGGTGGGTATCGTCCGAGGTCGGCAACCGTTTGCTTGACCACGTAGAGCGTGGCTTGGGTTCCACGGTAGGTCAGATCGTAAGCCACTCCCTTACAGCCGAGGAAGCCCTCGATTCGCCGCCATCGGGTGCCTTCCAATGGGAGGACCTCGCGACTGAAACGGAACTCCTCCGGAGGGGCCACTTCGGCAAGTAACTGGCCGCCGCCTGACGTATCGTGCTGGAAAAAATCGATGGCGTCGCGGAGCACCATGTCCTTGGTGTACTCGACCGGCGGGTCGCCGAACCACCAAATCCCAACGGCCACCAGCAGCGAAGCGGTGGTTGCCAGGGCGGCCGTGCCAGCCAGCATCCGCCGTCGCGAGAGCCGCCGGCCCGCGACCGGCGCCGGTGCGACGGTCGGCGAATCGGCTGCTTCCTCTTCGACTTTCGCCGCGGGCCGTTCGCCCAACCCGGCCAAAAGACGCTCGGCCAGTCCTTCGGGAACGTCTACGTCATGCATCGCTTGACCGATTGCGCCGTCGACTTCCTCCAGGCGATCACGGAGGCTGGCCAACTCCGAATGGGCCGCCAGTTCCGCGGCCAGCGGGGCCATTGCCGGATCCGCCAGATCGTCGTGGCCCGGGCGACATGCCTCAAGCAACTCCAGGATGCGGGGATCGGGGATGCGACTGTGATTCATCATCATCTCCTTTATCCTCGCTTTTGGGCGATATCGGGTTTCTGGGGCGATGGCCGGTGGTGGTCCGGCTCAAACAATTTCGATCGTAAGTGGGCTTTTGCCCGGGCAAGCCGGCTCATCACCGTGCCGATGGGCACCTCTAATTGCTCGGCGATCTCGATGTACGAACACTCCTCGAAGTAAAACATCACCACCACGACGCGAAACGTTTCGGGCAACTCGCCAAGTGCCCGCTGGAGCCGCTCCTTGTCAATGGTATCCCCCACGGGTGGCTGTGCGGGGATGGTGTCCAGGCTCAACTGCAAATTGCCAGCGGGCACGGGCAGTTTCTTCTGTGTACTCTTTAGGAACCCATTCCTCAAGACCGAAAATAGCCAGCTTCGTATTTTCCCTGAATCTCGTACTTGTCCCAGTTTGCGCTGGGCCGCCAGGAATACCTGCTGGGTGAGGTCCTCGGCATCATGCACCGAACCGGTCAGCCGGTAGGCGTACCGATACAGGACCTCGTGGTATTCGGCGACCAACTGGGTCAAATCCAGTTCAGGGTGGTCGTCGGGCATAGTTCGACCCTTTTCTTAGAGGCGTCCGACCGCCAACTTATTCCCTGGGGGGATGGAAAACTCGCTTTATTGGAGAATCTTCCAGAAATTGTAATTGCCCGGGAATAAATTAGTAAGTCTTCGTCTCTACATTTGTGACTCACGGCGGGAAAAGGTTCCCCCCGGCCCCCTGTACATGCCTTTTTTGCAAATAGCAAAGGTTGTTACAATGAAGAAGTTTGGAATGTTCCTCGTCCTGCTCAGCGTCAGCATGTTCTGCATCGTCGGTTGCGGTGGTACGACCAAGACCACGAAGACCACTGAGAAGACCCCGACTGTGAAGACCCCGATCGAGAAGACCGAAACTCCGAAGGCTCCCGAAGAAAAGGCCCCCGAATAAGCTCATTCGGATGCCGTACAACTGGGGGGATTGCTCAGCATTTGGGCCGTCCCCCTTGTTCTTTTCTTGACGGCCGGTCTTTCCGGGGGGTGCCATGGGCGGCTTGCCCGCCCTTGCGTTCCAGGAATTCGGCAAGGAAGGGCAAGCCGCCCATGGCACCCGTCCTGCGAGACGCCGGGCACAAGTGCCGGGGCTAAATGTCCAAGCGTTTACGGCTTCTTCGGGCGGGGGGTTTTGGCCTGTCGCTTGCCTTTCTTGCGACGCTTGCCCCGCTGCTGCCGGGTGGCGTGTTCCACCGTGACGCTGTCGCGCCGCTGGCCGACACTCTCCTGCATCTGTTCGATCCGATCGCGCAGCGCGGCTGCCCGCTCGAATTCCAAGCCGTCGGCGGCGGCCATCATCTCCGCCTCCAGTTCGTTGAGATATTCTTCGGTGATGTATTGCGACTCGTCGTCGCGCCCCACCGCCGCATTGGCCCGGGCATGGGCGGCCGCTTCGGATTCGATGCCCGAGCGAATACTCTTGCGAATGGTCTCCGGCGTGATGCCGTGCTTCTTGTTGTAGGCTTGCTGTGTTTTCCGCCGCCGCTCGGTTTCGGTGATCGCCCGATCCATCGAGCCGGTCATCTTGTCGGCATAGAGGATCACCGTGGCGTTGACGTTTCGCGCCGACCGGCCGATCGTTTGCATCAGGGAGGTTTCGCTCCGCAAGAAACCTTCTTTGTCGCCATCGAGGATGGCTACCAG
>JABMRP010001165.1 GCA_013202535.1 Planctomycetota bacterium | reverse complement strand
GCTGAGCAGATCCTCCAGCCGGCGAAAATACTCCGCGTCCCAGCGCTCCAGATCGAACCGGTTGCCGCCCCGCGCATAGCCGGGCGTCGCGCTGCGGGCCCAGGGGCAGATGAGCTTGCCCTCGGCCGGGGCCAGTGGATTATCGCGGATGCCGAACGCCCCGGGCGGTTCGCAATACGCGCCGCTGAACACGCGCGTCAGATTGAAACCATGCCCCTGGATCGCCTCGAAGTACTTTTGATAGTCGAAATCCCGATTGAGCAGCGCCCCGTAGTGTTCGCCCGAGGTAATCAACACGGTCGGCCGGCCGCGGAACCGAAAGTAATGCGGATTGTCCGGATGCAACCCGATCGGCTCGGCCGCAAGAGCCGACACCGATAGCGTCAAGAGAATCACCCAGATCGCGGCGCACGGCCAACACCCAAGGGACGGGGCAAAGGGAAAAGCTTGCCGAATCGCCCGGCCGGTGAACTTGTCGATTACGTGCATGGTGAAACTCGGCGGTCGGTCGGGTGGATACATCGTTCCGATTTTTGACTATCCGAAAAACGAAAACCGCCGGGCGCGGCGAGCCCGGCGGCTGTTGTGGCTGTGAGGATTCGTTGCAGCTACGCAGCGCGTCCGCCTCGACGCCGACCATACCATCCCAGCCCCAACAGGCCCAACGCGGCCAGGGCGAAGGTGGACGGTTCGGGTACGGCGGCCCCGGCTGCGGGCGCGACGAAGCGAACTTCACCCAATCCGTACCGGTCGCCACCAGGGCCGAGGATACCAAGATAGTTGTTTGCAATTCGTAAACCCACGTAGCGCGCGGTTTCCGGCGCAAAGTTGAACTGTTGCGCGACATTAGCGTCGGTCGTGAACGGCGCGGCCGCATCCATTGTGCCGGTGAATTCGTTTGCTTCAGTACCGCTGCCAGACGCAAATGAGAACACGTCGCCTTCTGCTTCCGTGTGGAAGATCAACTCAAAGTCCCGAGCCGAATTGCCGGGCGAACCGTTGCCGTACTGCCACAGGAGGATCGATTCAACGGGCGTATCGCCGCCGCCGGTCAGGTCGAACACGAACTCGGGCAGTCCCAAGCCAGTCCCGCGCGTCCACGATTCCGCGTGTGCAGTGCCGCTACGCTCGTGAACGGTCACCAGAGCATGGGAGACCGGGTCACCCGTCTCCAGCGTGACACCCGTGCCAACGGGTCGCTGGAGGCTGTGTGCGGCAAAACCAGGGTTGTCGTCAAGTAGGTACAGATGGCTTGATCCGGCATCGCCGGTGATGCTGGTGGATACCGCAACCGGCTTAATGATGGTTGGCTCGGGCACCGCATCGGCAGCCGTCCCGTGGACGGAGACTTCGTCGAGCATCCACTTGTTGGGCGTGGCATGGGGGCCCAAGGCGCCGCCGTCGAAGCTCAGTTTGACGTAGCGGGCCTCGGTGCCCGGCACGTCGACCACGAAATCGTTTTGGCCGTTGGTCGCCGGATCGAAGAAGGTCTGCGTGATCGGCGAGCCGAACGTGGAACCGTCCGTGCTGAACGAAAGCGTCACGTCGTCGGGGCTGCCGTTGGCGTGCGCTTGGTACGTGTGCGATCCGACCGTCACGCCGGTGATGGTGTGCAGGCTCTCCAGGTCGATCGTGATGTCGGCCGGTACGGTGACGGGCGTACCCCAACCGAGCAATTCGTTCGGCCCGATGGCGGAAGCGGTGCCATCGTCGTAGTACGCCCCGTCGGTCACGTCACCCGTGTCGTACGCGCCCAGTGTCTGTACGTGCGAATCGTCGGCGTAGTAGTCCGTGCCGCCGTTGTACCCCGGCAGGTTCTGCCCGTAGGCATAGTTCTTGCCCGACGAGAGCAGGCCCGGATCGGGTACGCTGTTGTTCATGATGTCCTGTACGGCGGTCTGGTCGAGCGCCTCGTCGAACAACAGCACGTCGTCGATGCTGCCGTCGAAGTTGTACTGCGTTCCCGTATTGCCTCCGCTGCCGATGTGCAAATCCATGTTCGGGTTCTGCGCGTAGTTACCCGTCTGGCTCGTGGGGACGCCGTTGACGAACAAGGTTTTTGTACTCGAATCGGCGTCATAGGAGATGCCCAAATGAGTCCAGGTGCCGGTGGCAACGCTCGGCCCGGTGACGACATCCCAGCCGCTGCCCGGGCCGGTCCAGAACTGCCACGAGTTGCTGATGTTGTAGAGGATGTACCCACTCGTCCCGCCTGTCTCACTGCGGCTGGTCATGACCGACTGTGCGCCCGCCGTGCTATTGGCATACGCCCAGGCCGTCGCCGTGAAGCTGGCCGGATTCAGATCAGGATTGTAGGGTACGTCGATGTGGGCCGTGCCGGAGAAACTGGCCGAGGTGCCCGTGTTGACATTGGCCCCGAGCGCGCCAAACGTTGGCGACCCCACCGTGATGCCGTTGCGGGCATGCTGCGAATCGACCACCGAGCCGGTGCCGCTGGTGCCGGCCGGATCGTCCAGCGTCCAGTGGCCCACGACCCCGGCGTCGAGGGGCGTTGCCGAAAGAAGGAAAGCGACGGCTGCCACAAGCCAAAGCGCTGCAATACGAGTGCTCATCAGATTCACCTCGGCTGAAGGATGTTACTAACTGAGGCCGCAATCAAAAGGACGAGGAAGAGGCCGCCTCGGACGCTCCCGTCCCGTATAGTCCGCCACAGCCGTTCAAGGCCCGGCGAATACCGGGGCATGAACTCGAACGGCACCCACAAAGCCGATCATAGACGCGAATCCCCGGCGGTGCAAGGATTTTCTTGCCCCCCCCGAAGAAAACCCCGAAATCCTGGGAAACCGGGCCGGAAATCCCCCGCTAGTGACGGGGTCTGGCCAGGATTCGGCCCAGCAGCGGGCTGCAG
>JABMRP010001164.1 GCA_013202535.1 Planctomycetota bacterium | reverse complement strand
GGCGGGTGGTATCACTATTATGATTTCGCCACCGATGTTGCCATGTGGGGGGCGCATACGGTTGCCCAGGTGCTGCCCGGCCTCGACATGTCGAACGTTAAGACGATCGAGTTCGAATATAGTTCACCCGACGGTGCGATGGTGACTCGCTTGTCCAGCGGGGTGAAGATAGTCCTCGCTCGTGGCCCCGGCTGCAATTACTGGCACGGTTCCTGCGGCGAGCGGTTCGATGGCCCGGAGGGATGGGTTGCGGCAGCCGACGGCTATTCGAAGCCGGATGTCTCATCGCCCGACCTGTTGGCCGAATACAAGAAAGTCCTTGACGAGTACACGGCCAGGGTGCAACGTCCCTTGCACCACGCGCGGGATTTCCTCGATTGCGTCAGGTCGCGGCGGGCGGCGGTGGCCGGCCCCGAGGTGATGTACAATTCCATGATGATCTGCCTGGCCGCCGACATCTGTGAGCAGTTGAAACGAAACCTGAAATTCGACCTGCTCAAGGCTGAATTCGTCGCGGATCCTGAAGCCAATCGGCTCCGGTCGCGTGCGATGCGGGCACCGTGGTGTGTGTGATGGACGGTGGGCCGGTTGGCATCGTTCGATCCATGGTTGTCGTAGCCACGTTCGCCCGATAGAACCGCTTCAAATCCGCCAGATTGCAGCGGACGTACGGCTCGTCGCAGGCCGGCGTATGCTTGCCGGCGTCGGCGACCCACATGTCGAGTGTTTCGGGGACGAAAATCGCGTTGTGCAGGTTGGAACTCATCGAGACGGGCCGCTTGATGATCTCGATCAATGTCGGTACGTCGATGCGGCCGTAATGCTGCTGGAGTCGCTCGCTGAGCACTTCCGCCCGATCGGGACCGGAGACGAAGACCGTGTCGTCGGGAACATGGGGCAAGCGAGGATGTTGCTTCCCGGGTCGTAGCACGGTGAATTTGTCCGGCGTAGCTTCGATGCCGGCCATGTCGCGCGACTTGTCGCTGATCACGTAGTAATACTCGCACGTACGGGGCGTGTCGCGGAAGATGGCCAGTGCCTCGTCGACCGTCGAGGCCCGTTCCATCACGTCGCGGATGAGGAAGCTCATGGGCGTGCCGTCCCAGTCGCCTTCGCCGCCTCCGCCCATCTCGCCGACGGCCAGCCCCTTTTCGTTCATCGCGGTCACGGTGCCGACGAATCCGGCATAGCCGAGGCTCATCCAGGCGTTGCGTCCCTCGGGCATGAACAGGGTCACCGTGGCGGCGCTTTGCAGGTGGATGTCGCGCATGTAGTCGAGCACCCGGGCGTGCAACACCGAGCCGTCGGCGGTCGCCTTTCCGCGTACGGCCACGCCGGTGCAATGAAACCGCTCGGGAAACAGGTTGGCATAGCGACCGTCGCGCCGCGACACTCCGGCGGCGTCGGCCAGCGCGTCGCATTCGACGAGAAATCGCTTCGGCGTGTGCGGCAAGGTCCGCTTCTGAATCTCGGCCATACGGTCGAGGAACCACGTTCCGCTGGCGATGCTATCGGCCCCGCCCATCAGATAAACGACCCGCTCGGTCAGCCGCGTGGCCTGCTCGGCCAACAGCGTGCCGTGCGCGGTTCCCATTTCCTTCGGTGTTCCAGAAACCAACAGAATCGTCTTCCCCCGATGACGGCAGAGCAGCCCGTGTCCGGCCGGGTCTCGGGCGACGATTTCCAGTGTCTCCGGCGGCTGCGCATCGGCCGGTGTGTCGAGCCATGCGGTGAGCGTCCAGGCCGCCAAGAGCCACGTACCGAGGCGTATCGACAAACGGCTGGGCGGTTGGATAATTCGTTTCACTGGACCGTCTCCATGACGAAATTGAACATGGCCGAGAAGATGCGTGTGAGTTCTTCGTGGTCGACCTCCTTGATGACCAAAGGAGCGCCGTCCGACGTCTTGCGGGGTTCGTCGAACAACTCGTCCTCGGCCGCGGCGTTGATTTGCCATTGGCCGAAAACGACCGTGCCGCGGATATTGCCGCCGGAAAACGTCAAACGCTTGGGCGTGACCCCGTCGTCAGCCAGAAACAACTGGCCCGTGCCACGGTCGCCCTTCTTCACACGTACGCGAATCACCGGCGTGCCCTCGGGCGATAATTCGTCGGTCACCTCGGCCAGCGGCTCGATCACCTCCGGCGCCAGCGCCACCGCGGCCAGGGCGCCGGAGAGCATTTTCAGCCGGGTGAGATATTGCGGATCGGCGAAGCGGAGCGGATCGCCCGGCTTCTCGGACGTCTCGCTGCTGGCGCGAAACACGGTTCCGGCGGACGATGCGATCCAGGGGTAGGTGCCCTGCCCTACGGATACGCGGCCGACCGTGGGCAGATCGGCCTGGAGCTTGAACCGATGCTCCGCACCATGGATAAACTGGATCCGCCCCTGATGGTTCTTGCCATCGTCGGTGGTAATGGAAAGTTCGAGATCGGCCCGATGGCATCGTCCCGGCTCGGGGGGCACGGCTACCAGCGTACGGAATTGTCCTGCTACGGCGATCAGCGCGCGAACGCCCCGCGGGCGAGTAGTCGTCGAGACGGCCGGATCGACATCGGCGGGCCGATCGTCGGCGGGTAGATCGCGGGCGAAGAACTCGGCTGTGGTCTGCAGCACACGTGGCAGTGCGGCCATGGCCGTGTAATGGCCCAATCCCTCGAGCCAAACGACCTGCTGGCCGATCCCCAACGCCTCGGCCAACTTCTCCGTACACGCCCGGGGGATGACGCCGTCGGCCGCGGCATTGATCATCAACACGCGTCCTTGTCGGGCACGACCGCGCAGTTTGGCAGCGTGGGTCAGCGGATCGATTGCCGCGATGGCCCGGTCCACTTTGCTTCGCTGGCGGGGGAGAAGATTTTGCGATGCTTCTCGCATGGCCCGGGTCTCTCGCGCATGGGCAATGATCGCGGGCAGGTCGCCGCCGGCGAGGATCAACGTCGTTCGCCACACCCGGGCGTCGACGGCCGCCGCCGTGCCCGCCAGAATGCCGCCCATGCTGATGCCGCAAAGTCCGAGCTTCTCCGCATCGACTTCCTCCCGAGAAGCCAGCAGATCGAGCGTACGCCGAACGTCGGCAATCGCCTGATCCAGGGCGGCGGTAAACAACTGGGGATCGGCAGCCAGCTTGTCGTGTCCGCCGGGAAGCGATCGCGGTCCGTAGTAGGGCAGCACGATCATCACGGCCGGGATACCGCGCGAGGCGAGTTTCGAGCAAGTGATCCGCACCAACTCAAAATTGCCGTTGAGAATGTGCAGGCAGACGACCGCCCCGCGCTGTGCATCGCCCGGGGTGATCCCATGCGGCAGATAGTATTCGGCCGGAACCGTGTTGTTCCGCTCCACCGGCGTGACCATCGGCGAAGGGTACGTCAGCCGGTAGACCGAGAACCGATCGAACGTGCGATGCAGCGTGATCGTATAGTCGAACGGCCGATCGTTGAACGTCTTGGCGACGTGGTGGATCTTGGTTGCGGAGCCGTCCGGTTCAGCCGCTGGTGCCGGTGCCACAAGGGCCACCAGAGCGAGTGTCGCGGCGATCAGGATGCCATGGAAGTTGGCCGTCGGGCGACCGTGTTGCCGGATCATTTCGATGCTTTCGCTGGAGAAGGGCCCCTCGTGCCGCTATTATACGGCAAGACGCCGTGGGGACAACACGAATAGCGCGAAGCATCAATACGGGAGCCCGACGACCAGTCCGTGCTTGTCGACATCGCAGGCGTCGCCAGGGACACCGTCGGCCGGGTCATCTCGAATCGGTATTGCCGGCCGGGATGCCCGTGTGCCTGCCCCGCATCCCGGCCGGCGGATTCGATGGCCCGAGGTTGTGAGTCGGGCCAGTTCTCTTTTGTGGCCGCTACACCAGCATCAGAGCCAGATCGTCGACGAGGCTGTCGGTCCAGGGGTCGGTGTCATCGTCGTCCGTCGGGTCGAGGTCGAACATGGACAGCAGGGCCAGGTCGGTGGCCGAGGTGGTGGCTGCGGCAAGCGGCGCCGGGTTGGCTGGGTTGATGGTTAGGGTCCAGCCGTAGAGCGTGCCGCGTTGGCGATCCTTCAGCGTGTCGTATATCTGAAGAGTCCAGGTGCCGGTATGTGTCATGCCTTCGGGTATCACTACGCCATAGAGGCCCGCTGTTCCCGATGGAACCAGAGTGAGCGAGTCGCCTCCGTCTGGTGAAAAGAGAGAAATGACCAGCGTTTCGGGGGCGGCGTGGGTAAAGTCGATTGCCACGTTAGCGGTATTGACCGGGTCATCGAATGTGGCCAACACGGTAGACGTGACCGTCTTCAGGTCGCCGATATTCAGCGGCCCGTCCACGCTCGTATAGACCCGTTCCGCTCCGGCGGCCAGGATGTCAACGGTGACGGTCGCCGTTGCCGTGCTGCCGTTGCCGTCAGTGATCGTGTACGTGAAACTGCCCACTCCGACGAAGTCCTCAGTCGGAGTGAAGGTGATCGTCTCGCTATCTCCATCCAAGTCGATTACGACCGTGCCGTTCGCAGGCGCATCAACTGATGTGATTGTCAGCACATCCCCATCCGGGTCGCTGTCGTTTAACAGAAGCTCAGCCATATCGATGGTGACTGGATTGTCCATAACCGTGGAAGCCGTGTCGTCTTCGGCCACGGGCGGATCGGCCAGCGGAGTGACATTTACCGTGACCGTTCCCGTGTCGGTCCCGCCGTTGCCGTCGCTAATGGTGTAAGTGAAGGTGTCGGTGCCGTTGAAGTCGGCGTCGGGGGTGTAGGTGACCGTGGCGCTGTTATCGACAAGCGTACCGTTGCCGGGTGTGCCGAAGCCGGTGATCGAGATCGGGTCGCTCTCCGGGTCGGAATCGTTCGAGAGCAGTGTTAGCTTGTCAATCACGACAGAGGCATCCTCGACAGTCGCAGCCGAATCGGGGTCGGCTGTTGGCGGCAGGTTGACTGGGCCGGGTGCCACATGCGTGACATCCAGCGACCAGGAGTTGAGAACGTGCTTGATGCGGTTCTTGCCGTCATCACGGACGAACAGTTTCCACCTCCCCTGCATGTCGTCGTGGTCGAAGGCGCCCAGGGGAAGTCCACCCGTCGCCAGGCTCAGCGGTTGGTACGTTCCGTCAAACGGAGAAGACCCATCCAGGATCGACGTCTCGGCTTCGTCATCGAAGATTGTGCCAGCCAGTGCGGTGCCCGTGACCTGGCCTTCGGAGATCAGCGTGACGACCGTGGCCGTTTCGTCATATCCGTAATACGAAACCGAGTCGCCGTCTTCGCGTACCAACCATACATCCAGATCGGAGATGCTCCCACCGGTAATGTCCACTTGCACGTTCACGTCCAGGACCTGGGCGGCGTCGGGAATATCCATCCAGAACTCATACGCCCGCCCACCGTCTCTGATTGTGGTTCCCTCGTTTTCAGAGTACGTTGTCGTGACCGTGGGAACGTAGGCCCCCAACTCGACACCACCGACGTCACTGTCCGTTACGTTTACCACCTGCGGCCCCAAGGTCTCGGTCCACCCATCCTGGACCTGCTGTGCGACGACGTAGGAACGCTCTGGCTCGACGTTGCCAAAGGAGAAGTACCCAGCGGAACCAAAAGTCGTAGCGGTCGGCTCGCCCTCATCGAGTATTCCATTCGGTAGTTCTCCATTCGGTCCGTCTAGGTCCAGGTAGACCGTCGAGCCTTCCGGGACAGCCGCGCCGTCGTCGTTGATGCCGTTTCTGTTCAGGTCGGCGAAGACCGTGCCGGAGATTGTCTTCAATTCCGGGTTGAGCCTCATCAGGAAGAAGTCCCCATTTCCTACACTGGTCCGCACTTCTCCGTTGGGGAAGAGGGCCGTCCCGTAAAAATTCCCGATGAAAGAAATAAGTCCTTCGGTGTCCACGCACACGGGCCTTGCCGTGGCGTCCTGATCTCCCGCGACTTGACGTATTCAACTTGGAGCCAGAGTGTCCGCATCGAGCACGGCGAGGAACGCATCCAGCCCGCCACCAGACGTGACAGCTAACGGGTCATCTCCATCAAAGCTGGCCGTTCCTTGAAACTCGCCGGTCAAATAGACTTGTCCGGCATCTACTGCAATGCCGTGTCCGTATTCCATGCCTCCCCCAAGTGGACCGCCAAACCGCTGCATCTG
>JABMRP010000115.1 GCA_013202535.1 Planctomycetota bacterium | reverse complement strand
CCTCCAACCGTCGAAAAACCTCACTTCCAGGGATCGACGGGCCAGAGTCGATGCCCATCTGAATGTCGCGCTGGAGTTCGCTACGTCGTTTCAGCAGACGGACAGCCTCGTCGAGCAATTCGGCTCGACTCTCGTAGGCGCCCGACTCCAGTTCGTGCTGAATGAACTGCTCGTTTTCTCCAGATATGTCGTTGACCATGGCTTTTTCCCTGCGGTTGTGCTTCTGTTCCCAAGTGTACCATGCCGGGGGGCATGTCGCAACGGCGCGCCAGCACACTACGATAACCCCGCCGACAACTTGAATGCCGAAGTCTGTCGGCATCAACCGCCAATGCCTTCTTTGGCAAGCCGGCTGTAGACCCGCCCGATGACGGCCTCCGCGTCGAGCGGCTTCGACTCGCCACGTTTCGCCTGTTCGATGGAGGGAGCCAAGTGTTGCCTTAAACTCGCTATGTCGCGCTGGTAGGCTCGAAAGGCTTCGACGCTCTCTTCAACTGTCATCTCGCTCGCGCCGCGATTCATCCGCTCGCCCAAGAAATGGTAAAATGCCAACACTTCATTTTCCGGAACCGTAGCCATCACTTTTCCTCCTGATTCCACCCTACCCCAACGGCCTAGCCCGGTCAATCAACGACGGGTGCCCCGGTGCCTCTTTTTTGCGGGAATCGGTCGTTCACTGTGTCGGTCGTCATCATGAAAAGAATGGTTGCCAACCGTATTTCTCTAGGCTACGGCACACGGAGCGTGCCTGCTGCTTCGGGGGTGTCATTGCCCTTGATCTCGTTCGGCCTGGCGCCTTCGGCGACGCTCGGCTTCCACCACCGGACAGAAATCGCGGGACTCGCAGTAGCTCGACGGATGCTGGCAGCGCGGCGTTTCGCCGCTCACGGACGTGTTGTCGCGGATGCAGTAAAGGGCGTCTTCGGGTTTCTCGTCGGGTTGCATCGTTAGGTTGATCCCGTGTCTGCTTGCTTTTTCCACTGCACGCCGAGCATGACGACGTTGATTCCCGAGCCGATGCCCAGGAGGCCGACACGGTCGCCGGCTTCGAGATGACCGTTTTCGATGCCCATGGCCGCGGCCGTGGGCAGAGCCGCGGCGCCCGTGTTGCCGAGCATGTCGAGCGTGGCGTAGTCGATCGCCGGGTCGAGTCCCAAAGCCTTGAGCATCAGCTTGCGATGCGCCGAACCGACCTGATGGCAAAACGTCTTGTCGATGTCCTCGGTTTGCCAGCCGTGTACGTCGAGCAGTTCGGCGAAGGTCTCCTTGGCCACGGCAACGCCCTCGCGCATGAGCGTTTCGGAATCGGTCTCCATCAAGGGCCCCGAACTACCGCCGACCGATTCGTCGCGAACGCTGCGGCAGAGGTGACACTGGTCGGTATTGGTGCGCGCCACGCCGCCTAAGAGCCGATTGCCGGTGGTGCTCAGTTCGCGATCGACCAGCACCACCGCCGCGCTGCCGGAGCCGATGGTCAACGAGGCGACGGCCGTCTTGATGTCGTTGCGCGAAAGGGACGTGTCGCGGTTGAGCCGCTCGATGGTCGTATCGACCAGAGCCCGGCCGCTTTCGGTGCCGACGACCAAGCCGGCGCGAATCTGTCCCAACTCGATCATGTTGGCCACCTGGACCATGCCGTTGAGCAACCCCAGGCAGGCGTTGGAGACGTCGTAGATCTGACACTGCCGCGAAAGCCCCAGCCCTTGATGCACGCCGCAGGCGGTGGCCGGTTCGAGATAGTCGCGACAGACCGAGCCGTGAACGAGCGCGCCGACATGCCGCTTCTCGATACCCGCGGTGCGGAGCGCCTTCTCGGCCGACTCGATGCTCACCTGGCCGGGCAGCACGCCGGACGGCCAGAAGCGGCGTTGGCGAATACCGGACATCAGTTCGAGTCGTCCCTCGGGCAGCCGAAGCCGCTGGTAGAGGGGTGCGAGCCGCCGTTCGATCTCCTCGGAGGTGACGATCTCCGGCGGGAGTGAATAGCCGATGGCCTCTAAGCACACGTTGCGATATCGAAATTGCATTCTCTGGGGCGTCCGAACGAAACCGGGTTGACAAACCTGTTAGCATATCCCAGCAACCCGGGCATCGTAAAGGGTCGCGGTGCGCGATGGCCGGCCGCACGGGCGCGTCCGTCTCGACCCAATTTCCGCAACCACCCCCAATGCTAGCAGTGCTGCCACCACGACATCTAGTGGTTGTTGGCGTTCGGAGACGCAAGATACCGGAAATCCTTGTGAATCGGCCCGCCTAACTCTATATTCACTGGCGACTTGCACCTCAAACGTGGCGACTCGCCGAAATCAAGAAGGAGTCTTGTGGCCCCACGATAGGGACATCGCCGAGGCACCAAGCATGGCTCGGGTCCAGGGTAATCTGGAGCCCTTCATCCGCGCGGCGGCAGGGAATGCTCGCACCGCTGCTGGGTGAATGCCCATCGCTTCGTGCATCAGGGGGTTTCGTTGTCGGCATCGGACGCCGTTTCGCGCCGATGGCGACCTCTTGTCTCCACAGGCCAGAGCGGTGTCCAACCCCCCCTTTTCTTACTGGTTTTCGGAAAGAGTCTCCTCGTTTATCTATTCTTGCAGACACACGATGTGTCCAAGGGAGAAGTGTAATGGATTCCAAGCCTCTGATCGGTCTGAACGCGGATTTGAAGACGGCACGAGACCACTCACCCGCTTTCAGTTATCTCTGCGCAGGCTACTATGAAGCGATCTCCAAAGCCGGCGGTATTCCGCTGGTCGTCCCGCCTCTTGAGGACGGTATGGACCTGGATCAGGTTCTGAACCTTTTTGACGGCTTCGTGATCATCGGCGGCGCCGATCTCGACCCTCGTCGCGACGGATTCATGCGTCACCCGTCCGTTCGCCTGTTGGACCGGCAACGCGAGGATTTCGATCGCGCGCTGATTTCCGCGATCAGCCGGCGGAAACTGCCCGTGTTGGGCAT
>JABMRP010001163.1 GCA_013202535.1 Planctomycetota bacterium | reverse complement strand
CCCATGTTTGTCGCCCCAAGCGGTCACTTCCGACGATATGTTGGCCCTGCGAGTCGATCGTGGCGTACAACTCGGTGGGAAAACGCCCGGCAGCGTCGGTCAGGGAAATCGGATACCGCATGATGACGCTGGATCGCGTGTTGGTAGCCATCGCGTCGACCGGTTCGATGGGCCACGGGTCGGGTACGTTGACGAGCTTGCCGATCCGCTCGTCGGCGGCCAGCGCTTCGGCGAGCTGCCGGCCCGTCTTGCCATCCAAACAGATCTCATCGGCCAGCGCACCGGCCAGTTCGCCGTGCAAAGCGACGGTCCGCTCCGGCTTGCCCGCCTCGCGCCACAATTGGGCCAGTCGGGCCACCGCTTCACGCCGCCGGGCCGGATCGTCCGAACCGCGCAGCGTGGTTAACATCTGTTCGGCCGCGAACCACTCCTTCTTCTTCCGCAATTCGGCGGCCAGGCGCGACCGGGCCTCTTCGGCGTGGGGATGCGTGGGAAAGTAGCTGAGGAAAGCGGGCAGCCGTCCATCGATCCGCCGGGCCGCGATCAACGCATCGATCAACGCCAGATCCGCCGGCGTCGCTTCGTCGCGGAGTTGTGCCACACAGGCGGCAATCAGGCGATCGCGGCGCACCGTTCGCGCCGCTTCGACATGCTCCAGTTCCGGCGGTTGTTGGTCCAAGTCGATCAGTTTCAGGTACGTTTCCATCGCGTCCGACGCGAGGCCGGCTTGGTGCAACGCCCGAGCCAGCGCATGGAGGAATCGGGCACGGCTGGCCGGGTCGTCGATCAGCGGTTCCATTTCATCGGCTCGATCGCGAAACGTGGCGAAGTCGACGCGGAGACCTTCGATCAGGGCATCGGTCAACACGCGTCGTGTTCGATCCGTGGGGCGAATGTCCATCGCCCGGCGCAGGTAGTCGATCGCCTCGGATATCTGGCCTTCATACAACAGCACCTCGCCACAATCGGTCAGTGCCTCGGGGTCGTCGGGCAAGCGGTCCAGCGCGGCAACCGAGCGCTGCCTCCGCTCGGGCAACGACTCGAATCGCCGCAGTCCGTCGACGTGTTGCGAGAGGACCACGTCGCGGCAGGCGACCAAATTACCCGGCACGATACCCGAGGGGGATCGGGATCGCGAGGTCAGTGTGCCGGTGGTCAAGTCGACCGACACGACTTCGGCGGTGGAGAGCGGCACGTGGTAATGTTCGTCGCTGAGGAAGCCACGGCCCGAGGGGAGCGCGCCGGCGGGTAGCGCAATGGCACCATCGGTCCACGCGGGTGATCCGTCGGCCATGTTGACCGCCCAAAGGCTTCCGCGCCCCACGACGATCGCGCTGTCGGCATGGACGCCGCCGACATAGAGTCCGTCGCCTCGGGGGATCGACCAGAGCAATCGGCCGTCGGTCAGATTCAGGCATAAAAGCCGGTCGGATCCGGCCGGTGCGAGCAAGACGCGCTGCTGGGCAATGGTCACGCTGGAGTCGGCCCAGCGGTTCTGATCGGCGTTGGTGGTGGCTTCGTAAAGCTTGCGTTGCAGTACGTTGCCGAATCCCCTGTTCATTCCGGGTGGAAGCTCGGGATCGGGTGTCTCGAAGATCCAGCGCACGGCTCGCGTGGTCAACTCGACGGCCACGAATCGCCTTGCCGACGTGCGGCAGACGAGCACGCCGTCGGCATACGACGGGCAGGCACCGCTACGGTGCGCCGAACTTTGCAGCATGGCAAGCGGCATGCGGGTGGACATCGATAGGGGCAACCCCGGCTCGCGCCGGTCGAGAGCCAGTTCCCAGATCCGCCGGCCCGTCTCGCCGTCGAGTTCCATCAGCCGAACGCTACCCGCCGATTCGGCCACCACGTAGAGCCGCCGGCCCAACGGTAGCGGCGGGCCGAGAAAGAACGTGCTCGGGCGATCCTCTTCGGCCGGTTCCGACAAGCTGCCGATCTCCCATCGCACCTTGCCGGTGGCCAGATCGTAAGCCGCCAGCAGGTTGCTCTGCTTGATCCAATCGGGATCGAGTTGCCGCTGCCCGTCGGAGGTTACCCGCATTCGCTGATAGTCGGCGCCGAACCCGAAGGCCAGGTCCTCGACCGCGAAGACCAATCGGCCGTCGCTGCTGAGGGTTCCGAAGGTGGCGTCGTTCCAAAGACGGCGGCGGAGTCCGCGGGCGAGCGCCTCGGCCTGCCCTTTCTTGGTCTCCTCGTCTTCGTGCCCGAGGAAATGTCGTAGCGTGTCTTCGGTCGGTGCCTCCCAGAGCACGCGCCCGCTGGTAAAATCGACCGCCCGAACGTGGGTCGCCGTACGCAGCACGATCGTCTGGCCGACGACCAGCGGATGGGCACTGGGTAAGACGGCGCGATGGTCGTCGTGAATCTGCTTGCGCAACTCGGTGACCGTCTTGCCGACGGTCGGGTCTTCACAGTCCGGTACCAGCACGTCGGTTTCGAGATACGGGCTGCCCGAGTTGGCCGGCAGATTGCGGGAAGGCGCGCCGCGAAACATGGGCCAGCCGTCGCCGACTCGTCCGGGCGGCAAGGGGCCGACGATCGCTTCGAGCCAGTCCATCGCCTCGTCGGCTCCGGCAAACAGCTCGCGCGGCTCTCCCGCGACGAGGACCGGTTTCCCTCCCTGACGGGCTTTCAGTTCGCGCAACACGCGGTCGGCCGGCTCGCGCGCTTCGGCGCGTGCCCAGCAGGCGGCCAATTGCAGCGTGAGCATCGGCTCGAACCGATCGGCGTCCCGCGACCGGGTGCGCAGCCGCTGGAGATACATCGCGGCGCGAAACGGATCGTCCCGGTCGATCTGGTGCATCGCCAACAGATAGGTGGCGTCGGCACCGGGAGGGGTGTGAAAGAAGCATTCGGCCACCCGGGCAAGCTGCTCGAGGTCGCCCGTTTCCACGGCCTCGGCGAGTTGCCGGGATGCTTCGGCCTCGAACAGCAGCCGATAGGCCTTTCGCCCCTCGGACGGCAGCGTTTCGATCAGTTGCTCCGCTTCCGGTTTGAGGCAGCGAAACAGTTGCACCTTCAGATCGGGTTGAAACAGGCGGTCGGAACGGGCGGCCAGGATGTTGCCCAACAGGCGAATCGCCTCCAGGTAGCGCTTCTGCCGATACAATTCCCGGGCCGTGGTCAGGTAACGCACCTGAATCCGATCGGCCATTTCCAGTCCCAGCCCGCCGAGCCAGTCCATGGGATCTTCGTTGCCCAGCTTGGCGATACCCCCCAGGGGGTTCATTGCCCGCACCGGATTGGTGCGCACCGCGATGGCCGGCACCGGGGGGTCTTCCGGCTTTGCCTCGGGGGGCAGTTCCGGCAGAGGGTTCTTGGCCACCCAGGCCTTCCATTTCGCCAGTGCCTCGTCGCGTTTCTTCGGATCGTCGAAGACCATGTAGCTGGCGCTGATGTGGTACGTGGGCGATGTTTTCAGCCGATCGAACACGGTCTTCGCCTGATTCTGTCCATATTCGGCGTGGTCTTGGCCGGTGATGTGAATCAACCATCCCAGCGCAACGTCGCGGATTTCGATCGAAAGCTGCTTGCCGTTGACGGTACGCCGATGACACTCGCTCTCGTCTTCGAGCAACTCGGTCATCATCGCGGCATATTGCTTCCCGCCCAGGCTGCCGAGCGTCGAGATGGCGTACACCCGCAGGTAGGGCGATACTTCCTTGCGGTTGCGCACGACACGGCACGCCAACTGCAATCCGTCGGCGATCTTGAACTGCGTCGACATGCGCAGCTTGGTGGTCAGCAGGTTGATCCCGCTGGGCCGCAGGATCCATTGTCCGAGCAGCTTGCGGACGGCGTCCTTGGCCGGTCCCTCGGCCAGTGCCTTCTGAAACGCGGGCTGCTGGACGACCGTCGAAAGATAGGGGGAGTCAACCAGATCCGCGGGCAGGTCCAACTCCTTGTCGGCCAAGACGAAGACCAGCGCGGCCACCGTGCCCAGCGAGGGCGCGCGGCGCAAGCTCGCGTCGCGGACCGAGAGCATCTGAAAGACCTGACGGAAACGCAACCGAACGCTCTCGGCCGCGGCCGATTGGCCGGCGGTGGCCGAGGTCAGCAAACCGCTCTCGGCCTTCTGCATCGCGGCAAACAACTCCCGCGCCGGCCCGTCGTGGCCGATCATGCCGCTGAACCGTTCCCAGCCCGGCAGGTTGTGGTCCTGGCGGTTCTCCTTGTCGGCGAGAAAAGCGGCCAGACGTCGCTCGAAGTCGGCCTGTAAGACGTCGCCGAGAATCCATCGGCAGCGGCGGCGAACCTCGGGATCCTCGTGATCGAGACCCGCCATCAACGCGTCCTGGGCGTCGACGCCCAACGCGGTCAGTCGGTCGGCGGCCTCGTGACGCTCGGTATGCGCGTCGTCCCCCAGACGCTGGACCAGGGCCGTGATTTCCGCGGGGGAAAGCTTCGGAGTTTCCGCCGGATCGGCTTTCTCCGGTGGCGCGTCCGGTTGCCCCCAAACCGGAGTGCTCAAGGAGACGGAGCACAACAGCACGATCCACCAGATGTTCCGAAAAGTACGGCCATGCATGGGGACACTTCTTCCACGGGGGGCGAACGGGAAACCAACGGCGCGATGGTATCTGTCCAATATATCCCGGCGGGCCGTCGGTGCCCACCTTTGAAT
>JABMRP010001162.1 GCA_013202535.1 Planctomycetota bacterium | reverse complement strand
CGCACAACGGCTCGAATCGCTGGGGCCGCAATGCTCTTGGTCCTCTGCGGTTCGGCCGCCCGGGCCGACGACGACACGTCGGCGAAACGAATCTTGGCCCAGTCCGATGTTCGCGGCGGACTGGTCGTTCATCTCCACTGCGGCGACGGCCGACTCACGGCGGATCTTTGCTCCGGCGAAAGTTACCTCGTGCGCGGTCTCGACGTCGATCCGGCCAACGTGGCCAAGGCTCGGCAACACATCCGCTCGCTTGGGCGATATGGAAAAATCTCGGTCGATACGTTCGACGGGCGGCGAGTGCCGCTGGTCGATAATCTGGTCAACCTCGTGGTGACCGAGAATCTCGGCGACGTGCCGATGACGGAGGTGATGCGCGTGCTGGCGCCGGGTGGCGTGGCATGTATCAAGGAGGACGACACTTGGGCTCTGACTAAAAAACCCCGGCCGGAGGAGATCGACGAGTGGACCCACTTCCTCCACGGTCCGGACAATAACGCGCTGGCCGAAGACACCGTCGTCGGACCTCCGCGGCGGATGCAGTGGCTCGCCGGTCCCACGTGGACCCGGCACCATCATGCCGACAAGGGCACGAATCCATCGGTTCGGGCGGTTGTCTCTTCCGGCGGGCGACTTTACTACATGGTCGACGAGACGGCGTCGTCGAACATGGGCGTCGCCAGCCGATGGATGCTGGCGGCCCGGGATGCGTTCAGCGGCGTGTTGCTCTGGAAGGTGCCGATCGAAACCACGCTCTTCGAGCGCCGCCTGGAGCAACTGTGGCGAGGGATCATCGCCGACGGAGAGATGGTCTTCGCCAAGCTCGGAACGGACCAGCCGCTTAGCGCGCTGGACGGAGCCACGGGCAAAGTGGTTTGCTCCTACGAGGGAACCGAGGATTTGCAGGAGGTGATTAAGTACGAAGACACGCTGTTGATGGTGACGGGGCAAAACGCGCTTCGGGCGATGCGGGCGGATACAGCCGCGTTGCTTTGGCAATGGGACCCGGGCTCGAAAGAGCCGATCGTGCCGCTCACGATGGCCGCGTCCGACGATCGTGTGTTCATTCGCACCGAGGGCGGTGTCTACTGCTTCGCGCTGGGTGACGGTCGCTCGCTGTGGCGGTTCGTGCCCGAGGGAACGGGAAAGCGGGTCAGGCTGCGATGGCCGCGCGAGAGGCTGCTGGTCAAGGACGGCGTCGTGATTTGCTCGTACGGAGGAGGAGATCCGACCGTTTTGGACCGCGACACGTATGCGTATCTCGGCTCGCATCCGCGGGTCCACGACTACGGCGGCAAACTGGCCGCGCTGTCGACCGAAGACGGTAGCGTACACTGGACGACCGACTATCTGCCCGGGCTGGAAAGTATGCCCGGCGAAATCTACATCTCCGAAGGCCTCGTCTGGCTCGGTCCGGCGTTCGACAGTCCCCGCGATTTGCGCACCGGAAAGATCGAGAAGACGCGGCCCGTGCTGGAGGACCTGTGGACCGCCGGGCATCATTACCGGTGTTTCCCGGGCAAGGCGACCAGCAAGTACATCATTACGGCCAAACGGGGCGTCGAGATGTTCGACCTGACCGGCGATGGCCACTCGCGCAACAACTGGGTGCGGGGAACCTGCCGCGTCGGCGTCACGCCGTGCAACGGGCTCATCTATGCCCCGCCCCATTCCTGCGGTTGTTACATGGAAGCCAAGCTCAACGGCTTCTGGGCACTGGCACCGGAAGGAAAAGCGGAAAGTGGGGAGCGGAAAGCGGACGAGGAAGCAAGACTGGAGCGGGGACCGGCCTATGATTCGGAGGCTGTTCCGCTTTCGGCTACCGGCTCTCCGCTTTCGGAGGACTGGCCAACGTATCGGGGCGACTCGGCTCGCTCGGGTTCGACGACCGCGGCGGTGCCCGCGACGGCTAAGAAACTCTGGAAGGCCGGTCTCGGCGGGCGGCTCAGCGCGGCAACGGTGGCCGATGGCCGTGTGTTCGTCGCCCAGGTTGATGAGCATACGGTCCATGCGCTGGATGCCAAGACGGGCGACCCCCTGTGGCAATTCATCGCCGGTGGACGCGTCGATTCACCGCCGACACTCGCCGCCGGGCTCGTCCTGTTTGGCTCCCGCGACGGATGGGTCTATTGCCTTCGGGCGTCCGACGGCCAACTTGTGTGGCGGTTTCGTGCCGCACCGCGAGAGACCGGCGCCGTGGCCTACGAACAGATCGAATCGCTCTGGCCGGTCCACGGCAGCGTGCTCGTGCAGCAGGGGATCGCGTACGTGGCCGCGGGCCGATCTTCGCATCTCGACGGCGGGATCGTTCTGCTCGGGCTGGAGCCTCGCACCGGCCGCATGATCTGCCGGACTCGGCTGTCGAGCCATCCGGCGGAAGTCATCCCGCGGCCGCCCGAGGATCAGCTCCAGGAAATGGACCACCGGTTCTCGCAGAACCAAACCGACTACAAGACGTTTCTCGCTCCCGACCGAAGCGACGCGTTTTCCATGCGTGGCGCGACCACCGACGTGCTGACGACCGAAGGCGGATCGATCTTCATGCGAGGGCTATGTTTCGACGACCAATTGAAACGACAAGAGGAAAAGCTCCCCCATCTCTTCTCGACCTCCAGCCTGCTCGACGGCCGAGAACACAACCGATCGTATTGGGTCACCGGCACGGGCGACTTCAGCCGCACCCCGGTCGCCTATCCGTGGATCGTGGCGAAGAGTCTGGCGGTGCCGTACGGCGTGTTGCTGGTAACGGACGACAAGACGGCCTGGGGTGTACGCCGGGGATGGAAGGGGCAGGGATCGAAGTATTCCGTCTTCGCCCAACCGCGGCCCGACACGGACGACCCGGCCAGCCGGCTACCCGACTTCGCCGGGCGGTCGCAAAGGCGGAAGAACCCGGCCGGCCCGTCATGGACCGTCGAACTATCACGGAGACCGAGGGCGATGGTACGTTGCGGCGAGATGCTTTTCATCGGCACGACCAACCGGCTGGATTCCAGCGAACCGTTGGCCGAATCCGGGGCCGAAGGGCGAATCCAAGTCGTTTCCAGCACCAGTGGGCAGGCGCTCGGCAACCTGCCACTCGATGCTCCGCCCGTGTGGGACGGCATGGCCGCGGCCGGCGGCCGGCTCTTTGTATCGACCCGCGACGGAGCGATCGTTTGTCTGGGAGATGAATAGGACTCATCTCTCTCGTTACGACGCTTCCGCGTCGTAACGCACGCTCGGACGCTTCCGCGTCCCTCCGGCGACGCGGAAGCGTCGCAGCCGTGCGTTCCCACGCGAAGCGTGGGAACGAGAGCCACGAGAGACAACTCCGTTACTTCTGGGCGTCGAGCAACTCCAGCATGGCTTCGCCCGAGGCTTTGCCGATGCGGTTGAACCAGATGGCGCTGCCCATGTAGTGGTAGCCGAAGTCGGAGCCGGTTTGCTCCCACTTCTCGAAATTGTCTTTCCAATGGGGGTATAGTTCCTCGGCCGCCTTATCGATGAGCGCGTCGGTGCGAATCGCCTTGACCGTGCCCTTGAACTCCGGCACGCTTTCCATGGCGACCTGGGCTTCTTGAACCGCCAACATGGCGCCCTTGGCCGGCTTCGATCCGTTTTGTCCCATCACGTCGATCACGAACGGCAGGTTCGGAACGCCCAGATCCTTACGCACGTCCTTGATGAAGTGCGTCATGTTCGACGCGTATTCCAACTCCGCGCCGCCGTACATGTCGTTCCAACCCTGGAACCAGACGAAGCCGACGATCTGGAGCTTCTTGCCCTTCAGCGCGGGAAAGAGCGTCTCGTAGTTGTCCATGACGTCCTCGACCTCGGCCATCATATTGCGATAGGACGAACCGTAGGGCTCCGTGACGTCTTCCATTGTCGGCATCGGGTTGTCGCGTTTGTTCTTCTCGTTATCCGCCGTGACGCGCTTCTGCTTCTGTTCGAGTTCGGCCAGGAGTTTCTCCTCGGCGGGCAACCCGGCCGACGGCGATCG
>JABMRP010001161.1 GCA_013202535.1 Planctomycetota bacterium | reverse complement strand
CGGCATCGCCGTGTTCCGCTCCACCGGCGGCAACTGGTATTTTTCCAACGACCGCACGGCAGCGGTCACCGACTTTTCCAGCGGCCCCTGGGGCGCCGGCTCGCTTGGCGACATCGCCGTGGCCGGTGATTGGGACGGCGATGGAATCGACGGCGTCGGTGTATTCCGGACATCCACCGGCGGCACCGGCACGAATTGGTTCCTGGCCGATGATCCCACGTCTCCGACCAGCAACAACATCCTCTTCCATTTCGGCGACGGCACGGCCGCATTCGGCGACCTACCGGTCGCTGGCGACTGGGACGGCGACGGGCTCGACACGGTCGGCGTCTTCCGGACCAGCAGCAACACATGGTCCTTGTCGAACGTCTTGGCCAGTGGCCAGACTGCTTTCGAGTTCGTCTTTGGCCAGGCGGGCGACATTCCGGTGGCCGAGGACTGGGACGGCGACGGCATGGACGACGTGGGCCTGTTCCGTCCCTCGACCGGCGAGTGGTTCTTCGATGCCAACTTCGACGGCGTGGCCGACTTCTACAACCCGGGATTCGGCGGCGCACCGGGCGATATTCCGTTGGCCGGGCATTTCTCCGTGCCCGAGCCGACCTCCTGGATGCTCTTGGCCATCGGCGGTCTGGGCTTGCTGTTTTATCGGCGGCGTAAGCGGATTTGCGGGTAGCCACCGTCGTCAGACGGCCCTTGCCGTTTCGCGCACGACATGCGATCATATAGAAGGAATAGGGCATCCGCCAAACGGAGAATCGAGGTCATGTCCCGTCGAAACGCTTTTACGCTGGTCGAACTGCTGGTGGTGATCGCCATCATCGGCATTCTCATCGGCCTGCTGCTGCCTGCCGTGCAGTCGGTCCGAGAAGCGGCCCGGCGGATCCAGTGTAGCAACCACCTGAAGCAACTCGCTCTGGCCGCCCTGAATCACGAGGAAGCCCACGGGCATTTTCCCACCGGCGGATGGGGATGGGGATGGGTCGGAGACGCCGATCGGGGTGCCGGCCAACGTCAGCCGGGCGGCTGGGTCCATAACGTCCTTCCGTACGTCGAGCAGGACGCACTCCACCAACTTGGCTCGGGCCTGGACGAAAGCGGCAAGCGGGCCGCCCACAAGCAACGCGTCGAGACGCCCATCGCCACCTTCAATTGTCCCAGCCGTCGCCGGGCGATCGCCTATCCGTATACGATTTCCTGGAACTTGATCAACTGCGATCAGGCCCAGCAGGTGGCCCGAAGCGACTACGCCGCCAACGGCGGATACACCTATACCGATCCCAGCCACGCCGGATGGGGGACGGCCGGTCCCAACAGCATTGCCGATGGCGAGTCGCCCACGGCCGAGGCAAACTTCAGCAAGCTCATGGCGGTGGCCGATGGCATCGTCTTCACCGGCAGCCTGATCACCATGGGCGAGGTTCGCGACGGCTCGACCAACACCTATCTGGTGGGAGAGAAGTACCTCAACCCCGACCAATACGCCACCGGCAGTTGCCCCGCCGACAACGAAACCATGTACATCGGCGACAACGAGGACATCAGCCGCTGGACCTACCAGACGCCGATGCAGGATCGGTCCGGTGTGTCTACGGGCCGGCATTGTTTCGGCAGCGCGCACGCCAACGGCTTCAACATGGCTCTCTGCGACGGCTCGGTGCGCTCCACCAGCTTCTCCATCGACGCCCAAGTGCATCGCCGCCTGGGCGATCGCGCGGACGGAGAAGCGATCGATGCGAGCCAGTTTTAGTCGGAAGGGAGCGTTGCGTTTCCCCCGCTTCCTCTCGACGGCCTCGCAGCGCCACCGTACGGAAGGCCACCGTACGGAAGATGCCTACGGCGTAACGCCCAACACCCGCTCGGCCGCTTGCTCCGCCGTGTGGATGCAGTCGGGGATGCCGACCCCGTGGTAGGCGTTGCCGGCCAGCTCCAGGCTGGGCAGTTTCTCGGCGCGCGATTCGATATCGGCCACCAACTGCTTGTGCCCGACGTGGTATTGGGGCATTGTTCGCGGCCAGCGGGAAACGCGGCTGTAGACGGGATCGCCCGTGATGCCCAGCCACCCGGCCAACTCGCCACACACGCGCGACCGCAACTCGTCCTCGGGCGCGTCGCACATCTCGGGATAGCGCGATCCGCCGACGAACACGCGCATCAGCAGCTTGTCCTCCGGCGCCCGGTGAACGTACTTCTGGCTGCTGAGACTACAGGCCAGGATGGGGCTCTTCTCGGTTGCCGGTACGACAATCCCCATGCCGTCCAGCGGATGCCCGATCTGCGACCGGTCGTAGGCGATCGAGAGGATGGCCGTGCCCGAGTGGGTGATCGTGGCCAAGCGATCGGCCAACTCGGCGTCGTGCGGTCGTAGCAGGTCGGCGGCCGCGTGGCTGGGGGCGGTGAGCACCACGGCGTCGAACGTTTCGGTGGTGCCGGCCGCTTCGGTCGAACCGCCCAACGTCAATGCCCAACGATCGGCTTCCCGGTGTATGCTTTCCACCGGCGTATCGAGCCGTACGGCACCGTCGCCCAAACGGTCGACGATCGCGTCGACCATGCTGGACAGTCCGCCGCGCAGGGCGACGAACATACTGAATCGGGGACCGCTTTCCGTCTCGGCCTTTCCCGCTTTGCGCATCACGGCCATCTGCCGCCGCATCGCCCGGACCAGGCTGCCGTGCTCGCGTTCCATGGCGCGGAACCGGGGTAGCGTGGCCTCGACACTCAGTTTTTCCAGATCGGCCGCATACACGGCACTGACCAGCGGTTCGACCAGGCGCTCGTATGCTTCGCGTCCCAATCGCCGGCGAACAAAGGCCGCCATGCTCTCATCCCCATCGTCCTTTCGCCGCGGGAGAAAATACTCCAGCGCACAACGCAGCTTGCCCAAGGGGCTGAGGATCGGCGTGACGACCAGCGGCCACATCCGCGTGGGAGCCATCATCAGAAACCCGTCGGGCAGTTTGTGCAGCCGCCCGGCGCGGACCACGTAGGT
>JABMRP010001160.1 GCA_013202535.1 Planctomycetota bacterium | reverse complement strand
GTGTGCAGGGCCTTGTAAACGGCCCCCATGCCGCCCTGGCCCAGCTTTTCGAGAAACCGATACTGGCCGATACCGCCCAGCTCCAGTACCGCATCGCTATCGCCGGAGACCCCATCGCGGGTCTTTTCGGAAGGAGCCCGGCCGATTTTCTCGACCAGATCGACTACCCGCTGGCAGCCGCTTTCGTCGACATACTCCGATTCCTCGGCGTTCTGCTCGAATTGGAGAATGGCCTCGAGTTCACCCAATTCACTCTCGACCGTCGAGTCGCTGGCCGCGTTTTCCGCCCGAGTGGGGGATTCGTCCTGGCGGTTTTCTTCGCGGGTATGTCTCGGGGCTTCGTCTCTTCTCGCGGCGGCTGCCATGGCTTGCTTCCTCCGTCCACGGGTGGACACGTCGGGGTACAAGGGCACGTCGGGGTACGAGGGCACGTCGGGGTACGAGGGCGGATTCTCGCAGGTCTCTACAAGAACTAATGCGCGGGTGTTACACGAAACGGCGGTTTTCTTGTCGGAACCAAGCCACGCGTGCCGTGGCGTGGCAGGAGATTGACCGGAGTGCATGTGGTAACCCTTGCTAGCAACATAACTTACGTCGATGCAGGGATGCGCGGCTGTACGATGGCCCTCCGAGGCCGTCGGTTTGGGAGTATCGACGAATATCGATACTTGCGAGGTGCCTGTCCCCCTTTTTCAACGGGCTGCTAGTCTTTCCGAGGCGCGAATTCGGCGAGCACGGGATAGTGGTCGCTGGTGGTTTCCAGCAGATCGGGCGATCGGTAGACCTTCGCCCGCGTGCAGTGAGACGCCAGGCCGGGCGTGGCGAGGATGAAGTCGATGCGCTCCAGAAACGTCGCCTGCTCGGCCGGTGTCTTTGCGTGGGGCAGAATCCGCGTCGGGAACGAACCGAGCTGAAGCTCCTCGGCGTATGTCGGGTGCGGGTGTACCGCGTCGAACTTCTCTCGCACCAGATCGTGCAGCGGCGCTTCGAGCACGGTATCCATCACCGCGAAGTTGAATTTCCCCCCGACAATGAACCGATCCTCGGGCCGCTTCTTCGCATCGCCGGGCAGCCGGCGCTCGATCAGTGCCGTCTGCCGATTGACCCAGGCGTCGTCCGTTGCCGCATGGGCATTGAAGTCGCCCATGAGGATCACTTGACGCCCCTCCTTCTGAAGCCGAATCACCAAATCGCGCAGAATCGCCGCTTCCCGCGTCTGCCCGCGCCGGCTACCGGGCCAAAGGTGAGTAACAATCACATCGACCCCGGCGGTCCGGCAGTGTAGATACCCGTGCCAGTAGTCCTTGGTGCGCCGCTGGAGGACCTCGATCGGCTGTCGGCTGGTCAGTCCGATGTTATACCCGCCCCCCTTGAGCGTCGCCGCATGGTCATGCCCCCAGTTCGTCGCCGCCCGTTTCAACCGCTCCTCGTTCCACCCCACCAGCTCCTGCCATCCGGCGATGTCGGGCTCCACCGTCCGCACCCACTGGGAAGTTGTCTGGAAGCTGCGTCCATAGTGGAAACCATTGAAGACGTTGTAGCATATCACCGTCAGGGGTTTTTCGAGGACAAAAGCCTCGCCCCGCGCGGCGGGATCGGCGGTAAGAGCGACGGAAGCGAGCGTTACGTGCATCGCGAGCGCGGAGAGCATGACGGGGGTTCCTGGGGGTTGTAGCGTTGACATTTGACCGTTTAGCCCGGGCACTTGTTCCCGGTGTTGCAAATGCTGTCTCGATGGTACAATGCGCCGACGAGTCGTGCAAATCAAGGTGTGTGAATACAAATGGAATCACCGATCTCCCCCGAAATACGGGCCAAATTCGACGACATCGTACGTATCGGTCGCTGTGCCGTTCGGGAAGCGCAAGAGGAAAGTCGAAGATTGGGAGTTCCCAACGTCTATTCGATCAACGGGTTCTTGTACTACGAACTCCCCTCGGGCGAACTGTCGCGCACCGATCCACTGGAATCCACGGATCCGGCCGGTGACTAGATGGGCCGCGCCACATTGCAGCGCAATCGTTTAACGCCCAGCCGAAGGCGCCGGCTTTCTCGGCGTT
>JABMRP010001159.1 GCA_013202535.1 Planctomycetota bacterium | reverse complement strand
TTGTCAGGTGCTCTATCACGGTTTGCAGGTACAGGTAGCCCTCGCCCGAATAGGTGAAGCGGGTGTCCGGCTCGTGGAGCACCAGCAAGGGCCCGCCTGCCCTCCAACCGCCCTTGCGCCAGTTCGGCAACCCGGTCCGGTGGAGCATAACCATCCGCGCGGTGATTTTGCCCGCCAGCGGTTGGTCGGGCAGGTAAGGCTCCGCAAGGCAGCCGTCCAACGGACGGTCGAGGTCGAAACCGCCGTCTTCAGCCAGCTTCAACACCCGGTAGGTAAAAAGGGGCTTGCTCATCGACGCCGCCTCAAAGATCGTCTGGTCATCCACCTTTTCCGGTTCGCCGGCAATCCGCACCCCAAAGGCTTTTTTCCAGACGATACGGTTCTCCCTGACCAGCACCATGGACAGACCGGGCACATGTTCCTCTTTCATCAGTCGGGGAACCTTTGCCTCGAGCACGGCGGTGAGTTGCTCCGTATCCCGGGCAACGAGAACGCCTGCAACCAGATGAAACGCCAGAGCCACGATTAGGGCTCGAATGGGACTGGACATCTGCTACCGTTCTCCGATGAGATGAAAGGGCCCAGAAAATGTCGATCTATCGGCGCGATGCGGAAACGCCGGCCAATATCCGATAGGATTCTCCCCGATGTGTCTCGAACTCGACAATCGATGATTCGGGGTCGGATCGCGCGATTTCCCTGGCATTGGAGGTGCCGCCGCCGGAGACAACTCTTATCGGAGAATTCGTGCGGATTCTGCACGAGCGCCCGAGGTGTGATCGAATGGTGCTCTGCGTCAATTTCCCATCCTTCCAGGCCATGTCGAGCTCGAAACCACCGCGTGCGCGAAGACCTTTGACGCTGCCTGTTGCCCAGTCTTTGGGCAGCGCGGGCAGAAGACGGATCTCGCCGCCGTGGCTTTGCAGAAGCATCTCGGCGATGCCGGCGGTGGCGCCGAAGTTGGCATCGATCTGGAAGACTTGCCGGGAGTTGAACAGGTTCTCGTTGAGGATCGGCATGACATGGTTGACGAGGACATCATGGGCCCGATCACCGTCGCCCAAGCGAGCCCACAAACACATCCCCCAGGCCCCGGGCCATCCGCCGTGTGCTCCCCGATGGGTCAGCGACGTCCGCGCCGCGGCGAACAGTTTCGGCGTGTCGCGACGATTGATCTGGCAGCTCGGATACAGTCCGTACAAGTGCGACACGTGGCCGTGCTTGTCCTCGGGGTTGTCCCAATCCATTTGCCATTCCTGAAGCTGGCCGTGCCGGCCGATCTTCATCGGCGCAAGACGCTCTCGCGTTTTCGTCAGCTTTGCACGGAAGTCTTCGTCGATGTCCAGAATCTTCGACGCCTCGATGCAACTGCCAAAAAGGTCGCGCAGAATCTGCATGTCGATCGTGGGGCCCGAACAGATCGTGGGTCCCTGGCGACCCGCACTGAGGCCGCCGCCGTGGCTGTGCTCGGGCGAGAGCGACGGCGAGGTCATCAGATGGCCGTCCTTGTTTTCGACGAGGAAATCGAGGAAGAACTGGGCCGCGCCCTTGAGGACCGGATACGACTTCTTCAGATGTTCGGTGTCGCCCGTGTAGAGATAATGTTCCCAAAGGTGCCCGCAGAGCCACGCTCCGCCGGTCTGCCACATGCCCCACTGCGCGCCGTCGACCGGGGCCGTGCCGCGCCACAGATCGGTGTTGTGATGGGCGACCCAGCCACCGGCCTTGTAGTGGACCTTTGCCGTGCTCGCTCCCGGCTCCTGCAACTCGCCGATCATGCGCAACAGCGGCTCGTGACACTCGCTGAGGTTGCAGACTTCCGCCACCCAATAGTTCATCTGGATGTTGATGTTGATGGTGTACTTGCTTCCCCAGGGTGGCCTGACTTTGTCGTTCCAGATACCCTGCAGGTTGAGCGGCTGTGTACCGGGCCGCGAACCGGCGATCATCAGATAGCGGCCGTACTGGAAAAGCTGCTCGGCCAGAAGTGGATCGGCGGCGCCCTCGGCGACTCTCTTGAGCCGCTCGTCGGTCGGCATGGTCGCGGCCCTTTTACCGCCAAGGTCGATCGACACGCGGCCGAAGAGTTCCCCATGGTCGTCGACGTGGTTCGCGAGAAGCTGCTCGAACGATTTGCACTTGATCCCGGCAAGGTATTCCTCGACCTTCGCCGCCGGGTCGCCGCCGATGTCCCGGTA
>JABMRP010000114.1 GCA_013202535.1 Planctomycetota bacterium | reverse complement strand
TGCTCGATCGGCGTTGCGTCGGCTGCCATAACGACCAGCCCTATCGCGCCGGCGACAGCGAGATCGCCACGATCGATCTTCGGGCGAAACGGCTGCACGGCGAGAAACTGGCCGCCACCGACCCGGCCGCGCCGAAGAACCGTTTCTCCGACAAGGACTACAGCCCGGCCTACCTCGCGCTGCAACAGTACGTCCGTCGCCCGGGCTACGAATCCGACTACCACATGCCCAAGCCGGCCGAGTACGAGGCCGACACGAGCACGCTGGTGCAGTTATTGAAGAAGGGGCACTACAACGTGCAGCTTACCGACGACGAGTGGCGGCAGTTGTACACCTGGATCGACTACAACATCCCCTATCCGGCCAACTGGGGCGAAAGCCACCGTCCACCGGGCGATGATCAGGTCCGGCGGCGAGCCGAGTACAAGAAGCTCTACGCGGGCATCGACGACCGCGACGAGGAGCCGCTGCCGCTGCCGCCGATCGCCCGTTTTGAACCACCTCGGCCCGTGAAAACAGAGCGAGTCGAACTCCTGGCCGTCGACAACTGGCCCCTCTCGGCCGAGCAAGCCGCCAAGCTACAGCAACAGACCGGGGCCGTCGAGAAGGAACTCGACTTGGGCGACGGCGTGACGATGAAATGCGTGCTCGTGCCCGCCGGTCAGTTCGTCATGGGCGATCCCACCGGAACGGCCGACGAACGGCCGCAGTCGGCCGTCGAGATCAAACGGCCCTTCTACATGGGCACGTTCGAGGTGACCAACGCCCAATACTCGCAATTCGACTCCGGGCACGACAGCGGCGTGATCAACGAACGGTGGAAAGACCGCAGCCGGCGAGGCACGCCGATCAACCAGCCGGAAGCGCCCGTGGTGCGCATCTCCTGGCAGCAGGCGATGGCCTTTTGCGATTGGCTTTCGGCCAAGACGGGCCGCCGTTGTACGTTGCCCAGCGAGGCGCAATGGGAATGGGCCTGCCGAGCCGGTACGGCGACGCGATTCTCGGCCGGGCCCTACACTGTCGGCGACCCGGCACCGGCCAATATCGCCGACGCCACGGCCGCGCAGTGGAACCACGGCCGGGCCGAACCGGGGTACAACGACGGCGTAATGTTCACGGGCGAAGGCGGACGTTTCGCGCCCAACGCCTGGGGACTGTGCGACATGCACGGCAACGTGGCCGAGTGGTGTGCCACGGCTTACAAGGCGTATCCCTACGACGCGGCCGACGGTCGCGAGAACCCGCTCGTGCCGGGCGCGAAAGTGGTTCGCGGCGGCTCGTGGAACGACACGCTACGGTTCGCCACCAGCGCTTCCCGTTGGCGCTACCAACCCTACAAGCCGGTCTACAACGTGGGTTTTCGCGTTATCTTCGCTCCGGAAGCGGCCGAAGTGGTGGCGACTGCGGAGAAGGAGTGAATCGCGTGTTTCCAAAGTAGTAGGCACACTCCGTGTGCCGTAACTGGCGGACGGCACACGGAGTGTGCCTGCTACTACGAACGAACAACCACCGTGCCATCAGAATGCACCACCACGTGATCGTCTTCCCGGATCGAGGCGAACGCGTCGTCGTCCAATACGATGATGGGGACGGAGCGGCTATAGAGTTCGTCGGCCACGATGGCGCCCAGGGCGAGGATTTCGTCGGTGCGGCGATTGATGATCGCCGCCGGGGCCGTACCGGCGCGGATGCTCTCCAGCAGGATCGCGCTGCCGGTGCTGGAGCCTCTGCCTTGGGGGAAGACGAACACCCGGCCGGTGACAATGTCGCCGGATCGTTCGTGCCGCCGGTCGATGATCTCGCCGGTCTGGGCGTTGAGCCCACCCCAGAAGCTCAGCGGCTGGCTCGATACCAGGGCCGCGCCCTCGGCACGGCCGGCCATGATGACGCGGCCCGTATGGCGGTGCTCGGTCATAACTCCTCCCGGCAGACACGTCCCGCGATGGCCGACCGCACGCACTCGGCCATGGTGCCAAAGGCGACCGTCACGTCGAGTTCACCCGGCGCGTAGTAGGCGCATTTTCCCGAGTTGGTCATCAGCACCTTCGTCTCGCGGGGAACCATGGGCGTGTGAAAGACACACGTATCCAGGGTGATTTGCACGCCGACCTCGGCCAGCCGGGCCGGCAGATCGATACGCTGGATCAAGGCGTTGGCGGTTTGGCTGGAGATGACCACCAGCGAAACGTTGGGGTGAATCTTGCGGTTCCCGTGCGACTGGAACAAATCGGCCAGACGGCGGAACTCGGCGAACGAGAAGTGGGGACATCCCAGCACGACCAGATCGAGTGGCTCGCCGTCGGCAGCCGACGAGAGATCGGCTCGGGCGGCAGCCAGTTGGTCGTGCGTAACGTCGATGACACGCTCGGGCGGTTTGCCTTGCAGGGCATCGTCGAGCGTGGGCGCTTCGGGGGTGACCCCGACGGCATGGAACAGGGCCACCGCGCCGGACGACGCGGCCGCGGCG
>JABMRP010001158.1 GCA_013202535.1 Planctomycetota bacterium | reverse complement strand
GTGCCCTAGCCAGCTTATTCAGCCGAGTAACCCCGCAATGCGACGAGAAGACTGACGCTCTAATCGAGGCATTTTACGGACTAGCAAACGACATGTACCTCCAGTTGGCGATGACGTGCGATTTGCTGCAACTCGACGTCAATTTTGACAACTACTTTGAACTATATCAAATCGGAGTAGACTATGTGTTGAGTGAAGACGAGGTAGTAGTCATGAACTACCGAGCGGCTATGTCCGGCGATTCATGACAGGATGTGCTGCCGAGTGGCGTCGGATTTGCAGTTGTTTCGCCCTTTCAGGGCTTCGGTCCCCATATCCCCTCGCCACCCAGGGCGTTGCCCTTGGCTGGTATGTTTTGGCCCCTTCGGGGCGAGAATGACTGGCATCTTTTCACACTTCGCACAATCAGCACCGATCCGAAGGAACAACCCACCATGCCCCGGACATGTCTACTTCCGCTTGTCGCGTTACTCTTCCTCGCCAACACCGCCACCGCCGCGCCGCGACCCAACGTCATCTACATCATGACCGACGACCTCGGGTACGGCGACCTGGGATGTTTTGGGCAGAAACAGATCCGCACGCCGAATCTGGACCGACTGGCCGCGGCGGGGATGAAACTGACCGACTATTATGCCGGATGTACCGTCTGCCGGCCGTCGCGGCTGGTGTTGTGGACCGGGCGGCATACGGGGCATACGCCGATCAGTTCCAACGCCGGATACGTGTTCAAGCCCGAGGACGTGACCGTCGCCGAGCTGCTCAACAACGCGGGCTACGCGACCGGCGGCGTGGGCAAATGGGCCATGGGCAAGCCCGGCTCCGGTGGCGAGCCGAATCGGCATGGGTTCGATTTCTGGTGCGGCTACCTCGATCAGGGCGAGGCGCACAACTACTATCCGACCCACCTCTGGCAATGCGCCGGCGAGAAAGTCGAAAAGGTCCCCTTGGAAGGAAACGTACTGCTCGAAGAACCTCGCGCCCGCGGACGCGTGGCCCATCCGGAGCATCGGGTGACGTATTCCCACGACGTGATGACCGAAGCGGCGTTGGAGTTCATCCGCCGCAACAAGGACCGGCCGTTTCTGCTGCACGTCCATTGGACGATCCCGCACGCCAACAACGAAGGCGGCTCGGTCATCGGCGACGGCATGGAAGTTCCCGACTACGGCATCTATAAAGAAAAACCGTGGCCCAGCACGGCCAAGGGCCAGGCGGCGATGATCACGCGGATGGACGCCGACGTCGGCCGCATGGTCGCCCTGCTGGAGGAGTTGGGGCTCGACCGCCGGACGCTGGTGATCTTCACCTCCGACAACGGCCCGCACAGTGAAGGCGGACACAAGCACGAGTATTTCGACGCCAACGGCCCGCTGCGCGGCCACAAACGCGATCTGTACGAGGGCGGGATTCGCGTGCCGACCATCGCCTGCTGGCCGGGCACGATCGAGGCCGGCTCGACCACCGCCGAACCGCTGGCCTTCTACGACTTTCTGCCCACGGCCTGCGAACTGGCGGGCGTCACTCCGCCGGAGGCCATCGACGGCGTCAGCTTCCTGCCCACGCTGCTGGGCAAGCCCGACCGCCAATCGCATCACGATTATCTCTACTGGAAGTACGGCAAGAAAGAGGCCGTCCGCATGGGCACCTGGAAGGCGGTTCGTCTGTCGCCCGGCGGACCGGTGGAACTGTACGATCTGAACGGCGACATCGGCGAAAGTCAGGACGTTGCCGCGAAAGAGCCGGAGATGGTCGAGCGGATGGAAGCCGCCATGCGCCGGGCGGTGGCGAGGTGAAGTAGCCATCTCGCTGGAGCCGACCTGGCCGACCAGTCCCAGGCCGTTACAGTCAGCCGATGGTCGCCAGGCGGCAAATCATTGAGCAATTTGTACCTTCCTTGTTGGTGGGAACGTCCATATCCGGCCGATTCCGTCGCGTCGGCCGCCCAGAATTCCAAATGGGCACCGAGCAGCGGTTCGCCGTCCAGCATCACACGGCCGGCATATTGGGCACGGGCGCCGAGGAATCGAGAGCAGACCGTTTTGTTTGCTCCCAACTTGGACGAGATGATTTCGGAGGATCATCCGGTTCGGTTGTTCGACGAGATCCTCGACCTTTGCGATTGGGCGAACTGGGAAGCGGAGTATCATGGCCGAAGCTGCCCCAGCCAGGCAACCCGGCGTTGCGCGAGGATCAGGTGGTGGTCCGGGCGTACGAGGGTTCATTCATCGAGAACAACGTCCGCTACGTTGTGCCCGAGAAGTTCTCGCAAGTCGAGACCAGCGGTCTGACGGCCACGGTGCCGACCGATCAGCCGTCGGTCGAGCTCAACTTCGACCTGTGATCGGGTCTTCCCGAGTAGTAACCACGGAGTTGAGTGCCCTCGCCTTATCCTCAATGAAGCTGATGAGATGACGCATGAACCCCTCGTTTACAGATCCCGTAAGTTCCGGGTATAATCGGTACACAGATACTATGGTCCTCGGGAAGCGGAAGGTAGTCTTGTGAAACCCAAGTTCCTCAACAATCTGCAAACCCAAGTTACCATGGGGTTTCTGCTGGTGTCTCTGGTCCCGTTGGGGACGGTGAGCGTATTCTCTGTGCGGACGGCCAACAAGGTTATTGAAGACATTGTGCAAAACCAGTTGGACAATGTTGCCGCCGAGAAACAGGCCCTTCTCGAACGATGGATCATGGAGCGAAAGGCCGACCTGGAGGTTCTGGCCGGATCAACCACCGTAAGGAAAGCAGATCCTGCCGAGGTCGCCCCCTACTTTGAACTGGTGCGGGACCAGTACGAAGTTTATAGGCGTTTCATTATCGGGGGGCCGGACGGCGAGGTCATTTATGACAGTACGGGGACTTCCGATGCCTCGTGTGAGAGTAAGGCTTGGTACCAGCATGCGATCGGCGGTCAACCGTATATGTCGGAAGTCGAATTGGAGGCAAGCGGGGAAGGATCCGCATTTCGTCTTGCTACTCCCATTCGAGATCCGAACGGCCGGCCACGGGGTGTGCTTTGTGCCACGGTAAGTACGCAAACCATCCTGGAACGGGTTCTCCGCGTGCAGTTGGGCGAATCGGGGGAATGCTACCTGGTCGACAAGGCTGGCACGTTTCTCACCCACAAGGACCCCCAGCGAATACTCAACGAGAACATTGCCCAGTCAGACAGCTTCACACACATCTTTGACAGTGCGAACGGACAGCCCATTTACGAGGATTACCGGGGAATCCACGTGCTGGGAGCCTCTCGTTCCTTGCAAGGGATCGATTGGCACGTAGTCGTGGAACAAGATCGAGATGAGGCCTTCTTCGACTCGGATCGGTTGCAGCGAAACATCTACGTCGCGGTCGCGTTGACCGTCGTGGGTGCCGTTGGTTTGTCCGCGTTGCTCGCGTGGTACGTGGCG
>JABMRP010001157.1 GCA_013202535.1 Planctomycetota bacterium | reverse complement strand
ATGGGCGACTGGTCGATGGCGATCATCTTGTCGAGATGTTCCAGCCCTTCGATCTTCTCGTGAGCGCCGGGAAACCCGATGCCGGCGTTCAGATCGCGCCGCAGCGCTTCGACCAGAATGTCGTTGACCAGCGAACTCTTTCCCGACCCCGAGGCACCGGTGACGCAGACCAGCGCCCCCAAAGGAATATCGAAGTCGATCCCCTTGAGATTGTTGTGCGTCGCTTTGCGAACGATCAGTCGCCGATTGCCGATGCTCCGCCGGACCTCGGGAACCTCGATCCGCCGGCGACCCGAGAGATACTGTCCCGTCACGCTCCGCTTCTGGGCGATGATCGTTTCGACCGGACCGGCGGCCACCACTTCACCGCCGCGCACGCCGGGACCGGGACCGAAATCGACGATGTGGTCGGCCGCCCGCATCGTGTCTTCGTCGTGTTCGACGACCACCACCGTGTTGCCCTGATCGCGAAGTTGCCCCAGCGTATCGAGCAGCCGGTGGTTGTCGCGCGGATGCAGCCCGATCGACGGTTCGTCGAGGATGTACAGCACGCCGACCAGACCGCACCCGATCTGACCGGCCAGCCGGATCCGTTGCATCTCGCCGCCGGAAAGCGTGGGGGCGCGGCGGCCCAGCGTGAGATACGAGAGGCCGACGTTCCGGAGGAATCCCAGCCGTCCGCGGATCTCCTTCAACACTTCGACGGCGATCAGTTGGCCCGTGTCGTCCAGTTCCAACTCGCCGAAAAACTCGACCGCCCGATCGACGGGCAGATTGCTGATTTGCGGCAGCGACATGCCGGGCTGTTGCTGGAAATCGGCCGATCGCGTGGTCAGCGTGACGGCCCGGGCTTGCGGGTTGAGCCGGTGGCCGCCACACCGGTTACACTGGAGCACGGTCATGAATTTTTCCAAGGCGCGTCGATGCACGCGGCTTTTCAGCTCGCGATATTTCGACAGCAGCTTGGGGATCACGCCTTCGTATTTGCCACCCCACTTGTGTCCCGAGGGTCCCTGCCGCCAGGTGTACGTGACGTGCTCGTCTCCGGTGCCCCAGAGCAGGGCGTCTTGGAACGCCGGATCGAGTTCCTCCCAGGCGGTTTCCAACAGGATACCTTCCGGCAGGCCGTGTTTTCGCTCCAGTGTGTCGGCCACGCCCCGATAGACGTGCCGGCGCCAGCGTCCCAGGTCGCGCCACCGGCCCACCGGCTCGATACAACCCTGCTGAAACGATTTGGTCGGATCGGGAATCAAGCGGCTCGGGTCGAATGTGTGGACTTCTCCCAGCCCGTGACATTCGGGACACATCCCCTGCGGGCTGTTGAAGCTGAACATCTGCGGGCTGGGCGGCTCGAAACTCAGGTCGCAATGGGTGCAGGCGTATTCGGCGGAAAGCACGAGATCGTCGGTCAACTCGCGCGATGCGGAGCCGGCGGCTTGGGTCTTGGCTTTCGTCGGGGCACCGGCGTCTGGAGCCACGATAAGGTTGCCCTGGCCCATGCGCAGCGCCGATTCGACCGCCTCGGCAAGTCTCGCGCGCACCTCGGGCTCGGCGGTTAGTCGATCGACCACGACTTCGATATTGTGGCGCATTTGCCGGTCGAGCTGCAGATTGTCGGCCAGGGCGACCACGGAGCCGTCGACCCGGGCGCGAACGAATCCCTGCTTCAGCAGATCCTCGAACAGATCGCGATATTCGCCCTTCTGCCGGCGCACCAGGGGCGCCAACACCATGAACCGCGTGCCGGCCGGCAGCGAAGCGATACGCCGGATGATCTGCTCGCGAGTCTGCGCGGTGACCTCGCGGTCGCATTTCGGACAGTGCCCCTTACCCACCCGGGCGTACAACACCCGCAGGTAGTCGTAAATCTCGGTAATCGTGCCGACGGTCGATCGGGGGTTCTGTCCCCCCGTTTTCTGGGAGATGGAAATCGACGGACTCAGCCCGGCGATCAGGTCGACGTCCGGCTTGGGCATCTGGCCGAGAAACTGCCGGGCGAAACTGGACAGACTCTCGACGTACCGCCGCTGACCCTCGGCATAGAGCGTATCGAAGGCCAGCGAACTCTTGCCCGAGCCGCTGACCCCGGTAAAACAGATCAACTGGTTGCGGGGCAGCACCAGATCGACGTCGCGGAGATTGTGCTCGCGAGCGCCCTGGACAACGACATCGGAAATGGTGGAATCGGCGGCAGCCATGAAACTCTGGTCGTGGGGGGGAGGCCGGGATCATCGAAACCCTGCATTGTAGGGCACAACCGTACAGCGGGGCAAGGGACCTGCAACCAGGACGTACGAACGTAGCGGATTTCGCCAGAATTGGTTCTTCAGGGATTTCCGTGGCTCAGTGGACCGATTTGCAGGGGCAAACCTCAACGTAGGGCCGTTTACGGTCCTTTCCGCCGCAGGCGGTATTAGGCCCGACGTTTACGTCGGGT
>JABMRP010001156.1 GCA_013202535.1 Planctomycetota bacterium | reverse complement strand
GTCGATTTCCGCGACCGCGACTCGATCATGACCCGTTTCCCCTACGATCCCAATCCCTTGGACGGTTGGAATCCGACCGGGTCGGAGGAGTTCACGGTCTGGGGATGCGAACGGCCCGAAATGCTCATCAGCGAAACGCTGGCCTGGCACAACCGGCGAAGCGAGGATCTATCCAACGAGCAGTGGGACGGCCAAGGCCCCGAGTCGCAGGCGGGAACGACGACCGAGACGGACCCGGCGAAGAAAGACAAAGACTTCGACCAGAGAGTGCTCCCCCAGGGGCCGCTGTTTATCGAACTGTACAATCCGCAGACCCGGGCCGCGGCTCGTCCGGCGGAACTCTACCACAACGGCGGCGCCTGGTCCGATGGCGTGATACTCAACAAGCAGGCCCCCGGCGGCCAACCCGTCTGGCAGTTGGCGATCGTCGCCGGCACCCAGTGGAACCGGGATACGAACGATCCGGTCGTGGGCAATCGGCCCACCGTCTTGCGTTGTATCCGGTTTGTCAGCGTCCCGAATCCCGATTCCCAAGTGAAAGTGACCTATTTTCCCAGCACCTACAACCCCGGGAACGGCGTGATGCCGGGGCACTACGCGGTGGTCGGGCCGGGCACCCACGGCGGGGTCACGAACGTCTCCAAGCACAACTCCAATCCCAACAATTCCCGGCGGGTTTATCTTGCTCAGAATAACGCGGTCGAGGTGCAGAACAACGCCTGGAGCGAGGATCCTCCGGTGAACGTCCGCAAGGCTTCCACGGTGGTACTGATCGATCGAGCGTCGACCACCGCCGGCGAGGCGCGCATGCCCAGTGTCAGCGAACCGTACGACGGGTATAGCCCCAGCAGCCACGGCGTCTGGAACGGCACCGAGTTTACCCCGCCGGTGGATAAGCCCCTGGACGAATCGCCGGCAGCCGGCGGCAGCACGGCCGTATTGCAGACGGGAACCACGCCGCGCTTCGCGGTGGTCCACCTGCAACGCCTGGCCAATCCGATGAAGGCTTACCACCCTGTCACCAACCCCTATATCACGATCGACTCGATGCCGATCGATCTGGTGAAGTACAACGGCGAGGACTTCAGCCCCGACCCGCGGGATTCGCGCAGCACGATCATGTTCTCGTCCCACGAACGGGGCGTGTTCAGCAATCAACGCAACATCTGGGAACAGCGTCTCGACAGCCGTCCGGTCACGCTCACGGAGCGAGAGTCGCCGATCATGCATCAGTTTCCCTACAAGCTGGTCCATTCGCTGGGAGCGCTGAACCGGCCGTTCGGCCCACGGCGGACCAGCGGTCAGGCCGAGTATCACGGCGATCCGGCACAAGGTCCTTTCCCCTGGCTTACCTGGAACGATCGGCCCTTCATCAGCCAATACGAGTTGATGCTGGTACCCGGCGCGAGCCCCTCTCGCCTGTTGAGCACCTTCAAGCTGGGCCCTCCAACGTACAATCCGTATTCCTCCAACACGGCGACCACGACGCCGTTTGCCCACCTGATGAACTTCTTCCGTTCCGACGCTCCCGAAGCGACCGGCGCGCCGGAGTTCCATCGCCTGTTGGAGTTCGTCCACGTGCCGTCGCAATACGTGGGCACGACGCTGCAAGGGCGGGCCGAGTATTTTCAAGGCGGCAGCGGGCACAAATTCCACCCGCCGTTCAACCGCATCCCCCGGTATCGCGAGCCGGGACGCGTGAACATCAATACGGTCTTCAGCCGTGACGTCTGGGCCGGCTTGATGAACTACTACCCCTACATGAACCCGAACGATGCCTGGAAATGGGACGAGTTCGTGATCAGCCGAAGGGGTTACAGCTCCTCGGGCGGCATTACCGGAATGAATAGCTCGATGCCCACGCGATTCGGCAACCCGGTGCGATCTTTTGCCGGGGCGTCGCTGGTGCCGCTGGCTTCGATGAAGGCGGCAATCGGAAACGAGATCAACGCCACGCTGCTGCGTAAGAGTCCGGCCAACGGGGCGACACCTCTTTTCGCTCACCAGTCGTATCAGCCGCACGACGACACCGCGCGAAACCCCTACTTCCGCTACCAGCCCTTGCAGCGGATGGGTAATCTGGTGACCACGCGATCCAACGTCTACGCCGTATGGATCACCGTCGGGTATTTCGCCGTCGAGCCTTACGGCGCGGTCAACAAGGAACACCCCGACGGCTATGCCCTGGCCCAGGAGTTGGGAAGCGATACGGGCGACTCCAGTCGCCACCGGGCTTTCTACATCTTCGACCGCTCGATCCCCGTCGGTTTCCAACGGGGCGAGGATCACAACGTCGAAGACGCCATCCTGATCCGCCGGTTCATCGAGTAAGGCAAGTCAGATCCCCGAGCGGATGAACAGCACGTCGTCGTCCCGGACGACGTAGTCCTTGAACTCTTGCCGCATGAGATGCTGGGCTTTGACTTCGCGTTCGCTACCCAAACGGACCAGATCGGAGCAGGTCATCACTTCGGCGCGGATGAACCCTCGGGCTAGATCGGAGTGAACTTCGTCGGCCGCGTCGAGGGCCGTGCCCCCCTGGCGCAAGAGCCACGAACGGACCTCGGTTTCGCCGGCGGTGAAATAGATCATCGAGCCGGAAACTTTCAAGATGGTGCGCAACAACTGATCGCGGTCGCTTCCTCCCACTCCCATTTCTTCCTCGAATTCGGCCCGATCTTCCGGCGTCATCTTGGAAAGCTCCAGTTCCAATCCCAGCGGAATCGGAACCACCTCGGCGTCTTCGGATGCCAGTGCTTCGGATGCCAGCGCGGCAAACCGTCCGGCGTCGTCCTCGTCGTCGGCCGTGTTGATGACCGCCAGCATGGGTTTCTCCGTCATCAGGGCAAACGAGCGCGTCGCCCGAAGCTGCTCGTCGGTCATGTCGCCGGTGCGCAAGGGCCGGCCGGCCTCCATGGCGGCCAGGACCGAAGCCACGGCTTCGCTTTCGGCGTGCAATTGCTCTCGTTCCGGCCGGGGCCGCGGTTTGCGCAGCGAATCGGTGATCCGCTCGATCCGTCCGGAGAGGATCTCCATGTCGGCCAGCAGCAGATCTTCGGAAAAGCCGGCCAGATCGGCCGCCCCTTCCGAGCCGCCGTGGGCCCCCACGACCAGCACCAGGCATCCCACCTCGCGAATCATCGCCAATCGGGCCGGGTTTCCTTCATGGGTGCGGCTCAAACCGGGCGTATCGAGCAATTCCAGCGACGCGGTGGTCACCTTCTTCGGATGGTACACCTGACACAACGCTTCGATTCGCGGATCGGGGATCGGCGCCATCGCGCTCTGCCCCTTATGAGCCAGCGCCGGATCGGCGGCCACGCCGGTGAGCCACTCGAAGAGCGTGCTCTTACCCGATCCCTGATATCCCACCAGACCGATCTTCATGAAGGTCTCTCCACTGCGTTGGAAGTTGTGCCGGCGAAAACGGTCGAACGTCGGTTCTACCCGGCAGACGCCGCGGTTGTCCAGGCCCCAGGCTGGCAGCCCGCTAAAAAGGGGGGTCTATTCGGACTCCCCCGGCACCAACTGCCCGATCATGCCGGCCAGAAACTCGGCCAAGCGGTCGGAGGCCACCATCGCATTCTCGCGAAGTCGCCACATGTCTTTCACGCTGCCCGGGCGGCGCCAGATGGCGGCGGCCGC
>JABMRP010001155.1 GCA_013202535.1 Planctomycetota bacterium | reverse complement strand
GACCGAAGCGTCGCGGCGGACGGCCATCTTTTCTCGCTGGTACGGGTGGACGCCGATCGGCAAGTCGACCACGTCCCGGTCGCGCTGGGGTGTGCCGGCGACCAGGGCGAAATACTCTTTCTCGATGGTCCTCGCTTCGAACTGCGCGGCCAGTGCGGCATGGGCCTGGTCGGTCTTGGCCACGAGAATTACGCCGCTGGTGTCGCGATCGAGCCGGTGAACGATGCCCGGGCGCGCCGGGCCGCCGATCGTGCTCAGATGGTTGAAATGATACTGCAGCGCGCTGGCCAGGGTGCCCGACCAGTGGCCGCGCGAAGGATGGACCACCATCGCCGGCGGCTTGTTGATCACCACCAGATGATCGTCCTCCATGAGGATCTCCAGGGGGATATTCTCCGGCTGGGGCGACTCGCGGGGAATCTCCGGGAGAATGATCGACACGCGCTGGCCGGGCTGGAGCCGATAGCTCGGGCGTCCGCCCCGGTCCCCGACGCGGACGCCGCCGGCACTAATCACCCGGCGCAGATGCACTCGGCTGTAGTCGGTGAACCGGCGTGCGAGAAAGACATCCAACCGCTGTCCGGCGTCTTCCGGTTCCACGACCAGTTCGACGGGCTCCGAAGGGTTCGGCTGGCGCGGCATGGGAAGAAACCGTAAGGGGACTTCGCGCAAAAGGTTCCTGACGCCTTTTTCCCGCCGCTTACTCCTCGACGTTTCGCAAGGGATTCGGGGTGACCGGATCGGCCGCTTCCGTTGAACCCTCGGACACCGGAGGCAAGGCGCCGGTTCCTTCGGTGGCCCCCTCAGGCAGCAGCGGAAGAACGTCGGTTCCTTCGGTGGAACCCTCGGGCAGCGGAGGTAGGGCGTCGGTTCCTTCGGGTACAGTTTCCGGAAGCACGCCCTCGGGCAACGTGCCCGGCACATCGACACCCGTCCCCGGGGTCTGCGGTGTCTCGGGCAACGAAGGTATCTTGAACCCCGAAGATCCGGCGGGAAGTCCCGAGCCCGGTATTGTCGAACCGCCACCGCTGCCAAACGGTTGCATAGGCGGGAAAATGCTGCCCGAACCGAAATCACTACCCGTGGTCGTGCCGGCACCCGTGGTCGATCCACCCGGCTCGACGGTGGCGAGTCCCTGCCTGAATCTCTTGCAGAAGGCCACGGTCGACACGCGCTGGAGGTCCTCCAACCGCTGGGCGGCCATGCGAGCACACTCACCATCTCCGTCCCGAACGTCCGCAAATTTCGCCTTGGCCTCCGTCAGGTTTTCCTCGTCGCCAAAGGCTTCAGCGACTCGGGCCAGTCCGAAATTGGCCCGTTCGTTAAGAAGCCAAATCGGGCCGCCTTCTTTCTCAGGCTCCAATTCGGCGACTTTCATGTACAATCGCTTCGCTTCGTCCAGCTCGTCTTCGCCGGCCTCGCGGTCTCTGAGCAACAGCCGACAGCCCACGCGAAGGTGCCTATCGGCGGCGTACACGTAGAACCAAGAGTCGACCGGCTCGCGAAATTTCGCCGGTGTGTAGGTATCGCTTTTCTCGGTTTCCCCTTCGAGGTCCTTCACCGTGAGGTCCAGTTCGATCAGGTCGAATTCGACCAGACTGGGTGAGCCAGCCATGGTTCGATGGTAGAACTGCCGCCACGAGTCGGCCAACCTTCCGGCCGACGCCTTGAACCACCAGACCATCGCGAGGCAGATAATGGCGGTCAGCAGCGTACCGGCCAGCATAAGCCTGCCGTACGGCTTGATTTTGACGATCGCATTGCCGAGCCAATCGGCCAATTGGTTGGTCTGGAGCTCGTGGCGTCGTTCCGTTTTCATATTTACCCGTCCAAACGTGTTGCGGCGGCGAAAACGCCGTTGCGGCAGCGAGAAATGGCCTCGTCAAACCCGATAGTATACGGGGCATCGTTGCGACCCGTCAAGGTCGGGCAAACGGCCACCCGTGGCAGGGGTGGCCGACGAAAACGGCCCTCCCCCTTTCCCTGTTGGCCGCGGCCTCTTACCATCGGAGGACTGGGTTTCTTCAGTTCAATCCCGCCCCCCATGAGGGCGAGGAAGCGTGCCGTCCCAATTTTTCAGCTTTCTTCCGAGTGTCCCGCGATGGCTGACCCGCTCAATCCCCCCCAACGCGATGCCGTCGAGACGCTGGCCGGCCCGCTGTTGGTATTGGCCGGGGCGGGCACCGGCAAAACGCGCGTGGTCACCTTCCGAATCGCCAATCTCATCCGACACGGCACCTCGGCCGATCGCATCCTGGCCGTTACGTTCACCAACAAAGCGGCCGCCGAGATGCTCGGGCGGGCCACCGAATTGCTGGGCAAGCAGAGCAAGGTCAAGCCGGAGATCTCGACCTTTCATTCGCTCTGTGTTCGTATTCTTCGGCGCAACATCAGCCACCTCGGCTATCCGCCCCAGTTTGCCATCTACGATCGGTCCGACCAGGAAAGCGTCGCCCGGGGCGCGCTGCGCGAAATCAAGGTCTCCAGCGGAAGCCTGCGTCCCGGCGATCTGTTGAACCTGATCAGCCGGTGGAAATGCGCGTCGATCCGCCCCCCGCAAGCCGCCGCCGTTGCGCAGACCGACAAGGAGCATCTCGCCGCGGCTGCCTATCGGCGTTATCAGAACACGCTGCAAGCGGCCGGTGCGGTCGATTTCGACGACCTGCTTCTCTGTACCGAGGAACTCTTTCGCCGCTTTCCGAAGATCCGAAAAGCCGAAGCCCGTCGCTTCGATCACGTGTTGATCGACGAGTACCAGGATACCAACGCAAGCCAATACCAGATCGTCAAGGCCCTGGCCGAGGGGCATGGTAACCTGTGCGTGGTCGGCGACGACGATCAGTCGATTTACGGCTGGCGCGGCGCCGAAGTGACTCATATCCTCCGCTTCAAGAACGACTGGCCGCGGGCGAAAGTCGTGCGTCTGGAGACCAACTATCGAT
>JABMRP010001154.1 GCA_013202535.1 Planctomycetota bacterium | reverse complement strand
GTCCACGACCTTGGGGTCGTTGGTGCCCAGGAAGACGTAGGGGGCGTACTTGTGACTCTTGCCACCCTCGTCGAAACCGTGGTCCGCGGTGACGTAGACCAGCGTCTTGTCGTACAGGCCGAGTTCCTTGAGCTTGGCCAGGATCTTGCCCGTCCAGAGGTCGTTGGAGATGATCGCGTCGTTGTATTCCTTCGAGTTCTCGCCGTGGCCGTGGCCGCTATGGTCGACCTCGGCGAAGTGGACGAAGAAGAAGAACGGCTTGTCCTTGTACTTCTCCAACAGTTCCAGGGCTCGCGTGCCGACTTTCACGTCCTTGGCCAGTCCGTACTCCCAGACCTCGCAACTTTTGTGCATCGTGTAGTAGGGCGATCCGCCGAAAACCAGATACTTCACGCCGTCTTCCTCGACGATGTTTCCACCGCGTTTCTTCGGCGGTTGTTTCTTCGGGGCTTTCTCGTCGAGCCGCTTCTTCGACGGTGGCTTGATTTCTCCGCAGTGTCCCGACTTGCCGATGACCGCCACGCAGACGAATTGGTCGGGTCCAAAATGCTCCTTCAATCGCTCGAAGACGCTCAGTCCCGCGGGAATGTCGTGGTATCGGCCGTTGCTGTACACGCCGGTGACCTGGGGGTGATACCCGGTGAGGATCTGACTCCACCCGGCCTTGGTGTCCGTGGCGCCGGTGATCACGTCGACGTCGACCAGGGCACCTTCTTCGGCGAGCCGCCGGAGCGTGGGTAGTTCACCCCGCTGGAGACATTGCTGGACGTGCTCGCGTTGGGCGCCGTCCCAGCCGAACAAGATGATGTTCCTGGCGGGACCTTCCCGAGCCGTGTCCTCCGCCAGGGCGGGAAAGGCGAGAATCGCGACAACAAAGAGACTGTTCACAACGGTTCGCATGGCTACGACCCTCCTAGAAAAAGATGGAGCAAACATACTGCCTCCCGGACCGGTCCGATTGGCCACAAGCCGTCTATCTGGTCGCCCAGCCTACCGCCGCCAGCTTTCACCGGCAAGCATTTCGCGAAATGGCGCCCCCCGCAAAGCCCCGGCGACTTGCAAATGGGCCATTGGGGGGCCACAATGGGGGCTTGATACAGGATTCCACTCCCACCCCCCAACTTCGGAGACGTCACCATGTTGCGAATCATTGGCTGCTTATCGATTCTTGCGGTCCTTCTGTCGCTGGTCACGGCGGCCACCGCGGCGGATCCGCGTACGGCCTACACCGATCCGGCCGAGGCAGGGCCCGACTTCAAGATTCAGGGCGAGTACGTCGGTACATTAGAGGGCGGCGACACGGAAAGGAAGATCGCCGCCCAGATCATCGCGCTGGGCGACGGCAAGTTTCGCGCCGTTGCGGTCTCGGGCGGACTGCCCGGCGATGGTTGGAACGGGAAGAAGGGACACGAAGTCGAGGGAGCCACCGTGGACGGCAAGACCGTTTTCAAAGACGAGAAAGGCGGCGGCGGCTCGGCGACTGTCAAGGACGGCGTCATGACCGTCACCAACAAGTCGGTCGAAGCTGCCTTCACGCTCAAGAAAGTCGAGCGCAAGAGTCCCACCCTGGGTGCCAAGCCGCCGGCCGGGGCCGTGGTGCTCTTTGACGGAACGACGCCGGACAACTTCAAGGGCGGGCGGATGACCGAAGACGGGCTGCTTATGGAAGGCGTGACCAGCAAGCAGAACTTCGACAGCTTCACCTACCACATGGAGTTCCGCACGCCCTTCATGCCGCAGGCCCGGGGACAAGGGCGTGGCAACAGCGGCTTCTACGCCCAGGGACGCTACGAGGTGCAGATTCTCGATTCGTTCGGCCTGGAAGGTCGCGACAACGAATGCGGTGGGATCTACAGCATCGGCCCGCCGTCGGTCAACATGTGTTTTCCGCCCCTGTCGTGGCAGACCTACGACGTCGAGTTCACGGCCGCGGTGTTTGAGGACGGCAAGAAGGTGAAGAGCGCCCGGGCGACCGTTCGCCACAACGGCGTGGTGATCCACGATAACGTCGAGTTGACGCACTCGACCACGGCCTCGCCGATGAAAGAAGGTCCCGAGCCGGGCCCCGTCTTCCTGCAGAACCACAATAACCCGGTCCGCTATCGCAATATCTGGGTCGTCGAGAAGTAGGCGTCGTCCCATCAGCCCCCGGCTTCGCCGGGGGGTATTCGCCTCTCGCTACGAGCTTGCGCGTTTCCGCCGCCGCCACGCGATCGCCAGCCCCATCAGTCCCATGCTTATCAGGGCGGCGATTGTCGACGGCTCGGGGTTCTCAATGGGCGTCGGATCTTCGATGGTCGGGAAGACCTTGTTTCTGTCGATCTTGTTCGGCGACGCGTGTAATAGCGGAACGTTGATCGCCGCGGCGCCGGTGGGATCGAAATCGTTGCCCGCGAAAACGCTCCCGGCGATCGTGAACTCGTAGGTCACGTCAAACACCCAGCCGGCCAGCGCGGGATCCGTCACGATGTAGTCGGCATCGGCGGCCGGAGAATAGGTGCCATCACCGAAAAGCTCTGGATTCGACGCACCGTATAGGCCGTAGTTGTACGCCAGCGAACTCCCGGCGGCCAGGATATCCGACGCGTTGCCCACGTCCACCGAGCCATCGCCGCCAATCTCGTCGGCTGCGAATGCCGGATCGCCACCGTCGGGCACATAGAGATAATCGATCGTGAAATCGAGCAGCGTGTTCCCCGAGGTATCGCGGAAAACGAATTGGACGTCGTCGCTTCCCAGCAGATCTTGGAAGTTGTGATTCTTGCCGCTGGGCGCCACGTCTTTTCCCCATCCGATGGCGTTTACGCCGTAGCTGTTGTCGACCAGCGAGCGGGGCAATACGAAGGCGACGGAAAGGGCGCCCGTCGCCGAATCCTGATACCACGCCAACAGACCACCGCCCACCTCGTTCGAGCCGGCGGGCGGCGGGGCTTCGCCCTTCTTGGGCTTGCCGGCCTCCACCTCGAAACGGACCGCGGCGCCCATGGTGTAGCCCTCGCCGAGATCAAATCGACCGTCGACGACCGGCGTCGTATCGGCCCCGGCCGGCGCTGCGGCGAGAAGACCCAGTACGATCACGGCGCAAAACATCGTTGCCATGTTTGCTCTTCCCCGCGGGAGGGCGAAGCCGCGAGATTCTCGGAAAGTGATAGCCAATGTTTCGTCTCCCGATGGCCGCATAGCGGCTCGATACCGTCAGCGGCGCCGTTGCCAAAAGCAAACGCCGCCGTTGCGTGAAATGTACACGACGGTCCGCTTGTCGCGGTGATACGATTTGCCCTGCCCAAGAAGCGTCCGATGGACGCACCGCGCCGGACCAGAGAGTACACGACGCAACTGGCGTTCCCATACGCGCTCGGCGCGGGTCTCGCCTGTCGCGCTGGGAGAGGGGGCCGTGTGCGCG
>JABMRP010001153.1 GCA_013202535.1 Planctomycetota bacterium | reverse complement strand
GTGATGAGCAGGGCCAAATCGACCGAAAACGTCGGCGCGACCAGCGTCTGGCGACCGGCCGGTACGTCGATCCGTGCGTGGATCCGCGCATTGCTGGGGTCGTACCAGTAGCCTTTCGCCGCAATGGGCACGTCGACGGTCACTTCCAAGTCTCCGACGCGACCCCGGTCGTGATCCCAGCGGTGATGATGAGGGCCATCCGCCCGGGCGGCCCGATCGCACGTGGCACATCCCGTCTGATGAAGATACACGGCCGTCCGCTGCTGGGAACGCAGCCCGTAGGCTCGCACCTCGCGTGCCCGCGGCCCGCCGAGAGGCACCTCGACCGGCTTCACGCCCGCGTCGAGATGGTAAGCGAAATCCTGCATTGCGCGGATATACTGCCGTTCCTCGGGTCCGATCCAGAGGTTCATGTAATGGCCGTCCTTGGCGTAGGAAGTCTCCCAAAAGATGAAGTGGATTTCGTTGAACAGCGCGGTCCAGCATCGTACGCGCATTCGCCGAGCCGAGCCGGGGTCCCACACGCCGCCGATGCCTTCGCCCGAGCGATCCTCGCGCCCGCGATTGTTGCCCTGCTCGCCGTAGACGACCGGTTTGCCAAACCGCTTGGTCTGTCGGGCCCGGTTGGCCGACACGCGGTCGGAGGTTAGCTCGTTTTCGTTGCCGTACCAGTGCGGGGCGTTGATGTCGATGCCCGGCAGTTCGGGCCGTTCCCAGCTTGTGGCCACGGGCTTGCCGTACGGATCGATCGACTTGAGGTAGGGGACGGTGATCTCGTACCACCGGTCGGAGGCCTTCTGCTCGTTGAGCAACTCCCAGAAATCGACGTACGCCCCCCAGCGATCGACCGAGTACTTGATGATCCGCTTCACCCGCTCCATGTCCTCTTCATTTTCCGGATGCTCGTTGAAGGCCTTGGTGAACCCGAAGATGCCGTAGAAGACGCGAATATCGTACTTGCGGGTCATGCGCAGCATTTCGTCGACCATGGCGGCTTCGGCCCAATGGATCGCCGGTCCGTGCTCGCCTTCCAGCGAGAACACTTTGATCGAGAAGTTGTTGGGAGAAAACCGCCAGAGATTGAAACCGGCCCGGGCGTGCTTGCCAAAGTGGACGTCGCCGTTGGTCGGATTCATCGAAGGGCCCCGGGCGAACAGCGCACCGGGCGGAGTCTGGGGCCGCTGCTTGAGCCGGTCGAGACGGAAGGGGCCCTCCATGCTGAAGGAGTCCATGGCCGAGCCGTTGCTGTTGTTGTCGAAGATGCCGTCTTGAAACCCGATCGGGTAGTAGGGCGTGCCGTCGTCGAAGACGAAGCGAAACGGATTCTCCGGGTTGATGCGGACCCAGCCGCGTGATTCAGCAGCCCGGTGAAAAGGGGGACTGGCTCCGAGCGGGAGTCCCTCTTCCCCCGAGAATACGGCTGTCGGTGAGGTGCCTGTCCCCCTTTTCACCGGGCTGCAGGCGCGGCCGGAAACTACCTCGAACGTACCGCCGCCGCTGGCCAATCCGCCGGCCCGGTTGCGAAACGTGTAAGCGAACTTCCACGTACCCAATTGGCTCGGTGCATAGCGGGCTTTCCACAGATCGGCCGGATCGCAGGGCCAAGTGGCGGTCGATCGGGTGCCGCCGTGCCCGTCGGGCGACTGCCGGATGACCGGCTTTTGCGGCCGGCTCGACCCGAAGAAAAATCCGCCGATGTTGATTTTCCGCCCCGCCGGCGAAGTCAGCTCGACGTCGATCGTCACGTCCCAGGTGGGATCGTCGTATCGGCCCGTGTGCCCGAAGGTGAGTTCAAATACCTGGTAGGGCATCAGGCGGTCGGTGTTTTGCGTGACGTCGACCGAGAGTTCGGCGGTCAGAGCCCCAGCCGGAAAGAGAAACAGCAAGCACGCGCCCAGGATTACGGGAAGTCGCTTCGTTTTCATCGCGTTGCCTCCGACTGGTGGTGGACTGTGGAAAAAGGGGACAGGTACATTTTGCCGGAACGGCCCGGAGGGTGCTTCGCACAAAATGTACCTGTCCCCTTTTTCCTGGAACGTGGCCCAAGGGTCTTGCGATGCTCATTGTAGCCAAATTCGCCAGAGTTTGGGACTATTCGTGTACGATGGGCTTTCCAGCCCGTCGCTAACCCCGAGTCGACGGGCTGGGAAGCCCATCGTACATTTGCCCGGCGGGGACTTCACTGTACAATGCACGTTTCCGGCGTCCGTGAAACACCCACCCCAACGAGAGGAACCCGCCATGACACACCGACCGATGATCGCACTACTGACCCTGGGACTGCTTGTCGCCGCTTGTCCGTTTGCAGCGGCCGAGGAAGACGGACTCGTGCCGATGTTCGACGGCAAGACGACCGACGGTTGGACCAACCCGTACGACTGGGGCAAGGTCTCGGTCGATGACGGCGTGATCGTGTTGGAGGGCAACCCGAAGTTCTTCCTGGTAACGGAGAAAACCTACAAGGATTTTATTATCGAAGTGGAAGTTAACGTGCCGGTCGGCGGCAACAGCGGCGTGCAGTTTCGCTGCCACTACAAGAAGAATAAGCTCTGGGGTTATCAGGCGGAAGTCGATACGTCCGCGCGCAAGTGGGCCGGCGGACTGTACGACGAAGGACGCCGCGGTTGGCTCAACCCGCTTAAAGACAAGCCCGAGGCACAGGCCGCCTTCAAAAACGGCCAGTGGAACAAATATCGCATCGAAGCGGTCGGCGACCACCTACAGATTTGGGTCAACGGCATCCAGACGACCGACTTCCACGACGCCGAAGACACCGAAGGCCACATCGCCCTGCAACACCACGGCGAAAAGGGCAAGGTCTATCGGTTCCGCAACGCGCGGATCAAGGAACTTTGATTGTTTCGTCTGATCGTTTAGCCCAGGCACTTGTGCCCGGCGTTTTGGCTGGGCTGAGAAAAGGGGACATCACTGATTTTCCTTCTTTCGCGGTCCTGGCCGCCCCCGACAGAAGAGAAATCAGTGATGTCCCCTTTTTCGCCTCCCCCCTTTTTCGCCTCCCATGGATGCCATTTTTAGTACAATTACCATGGACAGTAGCCCGGGAAATCGGGATAAGGAGCACGACATGGTATCCCAACAATCGATCGACGTGGCACGGAAGGCGCAAGTGATCTACGAAGGACAGTTGCGGGCCAGGTTGGAATCCACCAACCGCGACGATTTCGTGGCCATCGAACCAGAGTCGGGCGAGTTCTTTCTGGGCAAGACCTTGAGCGAGGCGATCCAAGCCGCTCGGGCCGCGCATCCTAAGCGATTGTCGTTCGCACTCCGTGTTGGACACGGAACCACGGTCGAACTGGGGATCATGGCCCCGTGAACGGCAGAGTGGATGATTCCGGACGCGCATTGGTTGTGCTGGATGCTCTTGAGGCGGAAACTCGAATATTCTTTGGCCAGACAATGGCACCTCAAACCCCACTCACACAACCACCCGGGGGGGACGTGCCGGCCGCCAACTGCCATTGCCCGAAACGGGCTCGGACGGCTATATTCGACGCTCCGGTCGGGGATTCCGATCGGTGACGGGGGG
>JABMRP010001152.1 GCA_013202535.1 Planctomycetota bacterium | reverse complement strand
TTCGACCACTCAGCCACCTCTCCTAAAGCATTTCGCTGTAACGATTTAGATCGACTTCCTTCGGCCGGATTGACTTTCGGTTTACCACTTTCCGCGTTTTCGGTACGGAAGTTCGGCACCCGCCCGATAGCAGCCAGTAGGCGCCGGGCGATACCTTTTCCCTTGTATCGGAGGTGACGCCACGGCTGTTAAGTCTATCCGGAAGAAGCGATCGGGTAAAGCGGCAAGCGCCCGCCCGCCAAAGCCCTACGCGGACTACCCGCTCATCCCCTATCCCGGAGGTGCTTGGGAGAAGGAGATCAAGGGCAATACTCACTACTTCGGCCGGCGGGCTATCTACTACCGAGAAGCTCGAAACGGGGAACTATTGGACCCCGGAGTACGTCCAATACCGGGTGGTCCCCGCGCGGTGGTGGGCCGTTCTGATCGAAAAACCGTTCTTCAGATCCCTCAAACGGGTGGAGGTAGTGTGATGTTCAGCCAAGTGCGACGATGGTGGATTGCGGGCGCCGTGATGAGCGCGGTGATGGTTGGAACCCTGGCCCAGGCGGCCGAAGAGAAAAAGGCGGCCAAAGCCCAGCCCGAGGGCAAGCCGCGAGTGCAGTTGGCCATTCTGTTGGATACCAGCAACAGCATGGACGGGCTGATCAACCAGGCTAAGAGCCAACTCTGGCAGGTCGTCAACGAATTCGCCACGACGAAGTTGGCCGGTCAAACGCCCGAGCTTCAGGTGGCTCTCTACGAGTACGGCAACGACAGTCTGCCGGCCGCCGAAGGCTACGTTCGTCAGGTCGTGCCGATGACCGACGATCTGGACAAGGTCTCCGAGTCGCTGTTCGCCCTGACCACCAACGGCGGCGAGGAGTACTGCGGCAAGGTGATCCAGGTGGCCACGCAGCAGTTGGACTGGACCAGCGGCAAACGCGACCTGCGCTGTATCTTCATCGCCGGCAACGAACCGTTTACCCAGGGCAACGTCGACTACGGCACCGCCTGTAAGGCAGCGGCGGCCAAGGGAATCACCGTCAGCACGATCCACTGTGGCGACCGGAACGAGGGCATCACCGGCAAGTGGGAACACGGCGCCCAGTTGGCCGACGGCTCGTACCTGTGCATCAACCAGGACCACGCCACCGTGGCCATCAACACCCCGCAGGACAAGCGTTTGGCCGAACTCAGCGGCAAGCTCAACCAGACCTACATGGCCTACGGCAGCGACGAGAAGCGGAAGCAGTTTTCCAGTCGGCAGGCGGCCCAGGACGCCAACGCGGCCAAGATGGCGGCCAGTGTCGCGGCCTCTCGCGCCGGGTTCAAGGCGTCGGGCTTCTATAAGAACGCCGGTTGGGATCTGGTCGACGCAGTGACCGAGGGCAAGGTCAAGCTTGAGGAACTCAAGGCCGATCAACTCCCCGAGGCGATGCAAAAGATGACCGCCGACCAACGGAAGGCCCATCTCGCCAAGCTCGTCGCCACCCGGGCGGAGATCAAGGCTCAGATCAAGGATCTCAGCGGCCAGCGCGACAAGTACGTGGCCAAGGAGCGTGCTCGGATGGCCGCCGAAGCTCCCGAGGAAGCGGCCGCCGCTGCCGAGCCGTTTGCCGACGCCATTCGTCAGGCCGTCAAATCCCACCCCGGCTCTTCGCAACCGTAGAGACCGCCGGCTGCTCCAATTTCTCGCGACAACCGAACAGGCCGATTCGCCCCCTTCTTCGGGTGGGGGTGATCGGCCTTTCTTCGTGCGATCGGTCAATACGGTCTCGTTTCTAAGTTGTTATGCCGTAATCGTTTAACGACCAGCCGAAGGCGCCGGCTCTTGTGGTCGTGAACGCTTTGAAAGCCGGCGCCTTCGGAGGCTTCGGAAAATGGTATTGGGTAATTTCGGCAATCTTGCGATATTGGGGCGTGCCGCGGCGGGAGGCTGTGGCCGTTTTTCGGGAGGGATGCCGATGCTTCTGCCATACATGGAACCGCAGCTCTCGGGCGAGGATCGCAAGCTGTTTGATACGCTCGTGCCGTTTGATCACTGGACCCGACGTGCCGACAAGCATATCGATTTCCTTAAACTGCGGAAGTCCCTGGAGACGTTGTTCAGCAAGAACAAAGGCCGACCGGCCATCGAGCCGATCCTGTTCGTGAAAATCGAACTGGTCATGTTTCATGACAATCTTTCGGATTCCCAGGTCTTTGAGCGTGTCAAAACGGATCTCGCGTATCGGCGATTCTTGGGGCTGGGGCGCGATGATTTCCTTCCCGATGTCAGCACGCTGGGGCGGTTTCGCGCCCGGCTCGGGGCCGAGGGGCATAAGACACTCTTCCATGCCGTGCTGGGCCAGGCCCGAGAGTTTGGGTTGGTGAAGGATCGGTTGCGGCTGAAGGACGCCACGCACGTGCTGGCGGACATCGCGATTCCCGCCGGATTGCAACTGGTGGCGCAGGCCCGGGACAAGCTGTTGGCGGCTGCCGAGCCGCTGGATGCCGAGCGAGTGGCTGGCGAGCGGGTTCATATCGACACGATCCGCACCAGCACCGACGGCTGCAACAACGAAGCTCGGTTGGTGGCCCGCGTTGAACATCTGCGAGATATTTTGGTTTGGGTCGAAAAACTCCCACCGCCCGATGATCCGCCCGATGATCCGCCCGATGATCCGCCCGTGGAT
>JABMRP010001151.1 GCA_013202535.1 Planctomycetota bacterium | reverse complement strand
TTCGAGGCGGTCATCCGCGGCACGCCGGTTTGCCAGAGGATGCCGCGGGGGACAACCCGCTCGCCGAGGGTGACCTTCTTCAGCAGCTCGACGTCGAGTCCCTCCAACAGCCCGGGAAACAGCGCTTCGAGCTTCTCTTCGGCGACCCCCGCCTGGACCATCTCGACGAGCAGCCGCTCGATCTCGGCCTGCGATTGTTGCAGCGTGACATAGCCGACCATGCGGGAAACGGCGATCGTGTCTTCGACTTGCCACGGCTCAGGGCGGTAACCGAGCAGTTTGAATTCCCAGGGGTATTTCTTTTGCAGGACCGAGTTCACGCCGTCGCGGTAGGCGGCCAGATACTCCCGGGCGTCGTCGGCCAGTTTTTCGATTTCTTCGGTCGTCTCGGCGGTCCAATTCATGCGGCGAAAAAACGTATCGATACTCAGCGCATCGTCGCTCGAATCGAGCGACTCGCTCACGCGCCCCTGACAGAGTATCCGCATGAGCAACATCTGCATGGCACGATCGGTGGCGTGGACAACGCCCTGTGCCCAATAGAGATCCTCCTTGCACTTCGCTTCGACGTGCGGCACGCCGTGCCGGTCTCGCCGAATGTTGACGCTGGGCGTTTGCGATTCGGGCATGTCGATCACCTCGGCATCGGTTTCCCAATTTTCCAGGCCGCTTATGGGACCATTGTAGGAGACTGGGCAAGAAATGACGACCAGCAGCAGCCCTGGGGGGCTTGCGAATGCGGCGATTTTCGCTATCCTGATGGCAGCGAAAGCGAGCATTCAGCGGGGGGGTTCCGTCGAAACCCGGAGCATCGCCTCCTCACGTTCACCCGAGAAGGAGTTCACGAAATGGCCACCCAAGAAAACCTCCAGTCGGCGTTTGCCGGTGAAAGTCAAGCGAATCGGAAGTATCTGGCCTTTGCCGCCAAGGCCGACGCTGAGGGATTTTCCCAGATTGCCAAGCTATTTCGTGCCGCCGCCGCCGCGGAGACGGTCCACGCCCATGCCCATCTGGCCGTGCTCAAGGGCGTCGGGGGTACGGCCGAGAATCTCCAGGCGGCGATCGCCGGCGAGGCCTTCGAGTTTCAGCAAATGTATCCGAAGTTTCTCGACGAAGCGAAAACCGAGGGCAATCAGGCAGCCGTGGCCTCCTTCCGCAACGCCATGCCCGTGGAAGAGATTCACCACGGACTCTACCAAGAAGCCCTCGAGTCGCTCCAGGGTGGCGGCGATCTGGCCGCCAGTGCCATCCACGTCTGCGAGATCTGTGGCAACACGGTCGTCGGCGACGCCCCCGACAACTGCTCCGTCTGCGGTGCGCCGAAGGCACGGTTTAGCGAAGTGGCGTGAGCCGGTTCGTATAGTGGTCCGTGACGGATGAAGTGAGCGGTCGGGTGCCACTGGCAAAATGCCAGTGGCACCCGGCGTTTGATCCAGCACGCCACGTATGCCTCGCCGATCTTGCCGTGATCGGCGTGTTGTTCGGTGGTGGCAGCGACAACAGTGAGTACGAACATGATTGGATTGGCAACATAACGTCACCGTTCACCGGGCTGCGACGAACGACTTTGAGTTCAAGACCCCGCGCGGCCCGCGGCTCCGTGTGCAACGGATTGTTATTTGGCATTCTGCATATCGGGGGCACGGTGTGGCAGAGCCAGTAACGTGTCGGCGTTTCCGAGCTGAACCTCTACACGATGTCGAATGTAGTCATCGTCGTGTGCGCGAGCATGTTCGATAGCTCGATCAACCAACGGATGATGCGAGTCCGGATACGCTGTTTTGTCGAGTGTAAGGCTTGGGATAATGCTCCTCTGAACGTCAATACTCTCTGTACTCAAGAACAAATCAAGGAGCAGAAGGGTGATCTCTTGCCGTAAATCGGCAACCTCCAGATACACCTCACGCGATTCAGGAGTTGCGTTTTCAACTGTGTACTCTTTGCTGACGGCAAATTGCCATGATAAACCCGGCTTAGCCCAATAAAGGGCATTGATGGCGCCAGCCTGTTGAAATGTGTTGCCCGATCTTATGACGGCGACTAACGTTTCCATGACGCGCCGATGCCCGAAGTGCTGGACGGCAGGAAGAATGAACCGCTTGTTGTTGCTCGGGTCGATTTCGTTGACGCCGGCTGTGACCAGAATAGTGAGAAAACGCTCATCAAGGGAGTTAGCTCCTTCCAGTGCAAGCGAGATGAACCAGCTCTTTGCCGGTTCGTCAATGCCGCGGATCAACCAATCAAGCTCAGCGTCGGTTGGGCTTGAGTACCGTTGGCGAACCTCGTCTTCACATCGCTTTAGACGGTCCCAGTCAAGACAAACGCCGTTAACAATCGTAGCGGCCGTTTCCGCGCAAAAGTGCTCGAAGTGTCTTGTTGTGTCCATTTTGGAGCGAGCATCCGTTGCCAATTAACGTCAGTGTATCACATTGTTATGCCCGTATCGCGGGGTGTTTCGTGAAGAAATGCCCATGGGCTAAACGTCCAGTATCATCTTTGTGGTAATTGTATTGGAAGCACCGTTGCTCCGTACAGCGGACGTCGAATATTGCAGGATCGTCAATGGCAGATACGTGGCCATTGCATATCGGGCATTTGATCCCAACACCGTGGTCGCGTTGGAAATCATCGACTAATCTCTGTATCAATCCCATCTCCGCTTCGCGATCTTGTTTTCGCGACGGTGTCCACAAGTAAAAATGGTGGCCATGTCCTGTGCGAGCTGAAAACGATTTGGTGTTGGCATCGAATTCAATATCTGATTTCAGGTCAGATGTGCCATCAGGCCCGAACAAGGTCAGTTCTAGGGTGAAGAGATTTCGTACCAGGCTATTCGGTCCGCAGTAGCGGTCATTGTCAAACGTCGCAACCAATGTTCCGGCGGCATCATCGGCGGGTTCGTCTAGTTGAGTCAGCAACCCACGATCGAGAAACGCGGAAAGAGCCGTTTTGAATTTGAGGTCGACAAGCGCAGAGTGATATTGTGTTGAGAACGGACCGAATTGGATTTGGTCAACGAGTTGCATTCGGCTCAAAGGGCATAACTCATGATTCTACCCCGACAACCGTTTGCCGGCAGTCGGCTGGGAAGATGCTAGCGAAGATACTGCTATCTGGCGGCATCGTCAATCCTTGCGGGCCTGTGAATTTCCTATCTTACCAGAAGGCGGGGGGACGCTACCATAACACCGGAAATTCCGTAGTTATATTATTCGGGGTATAACACGGGAATCGAGTTTTGGCTGATGCTGCACAGAGGCTACGGGCCGTGCTGGACGATTACGCCAACTTCTTACGGAGAAAGGAGTTATCCCTTCCAAAGCACTACACCGTTCTAGGGCGATCCACTCGCACGATGTTTCTTGGTCGCTTCCAAGTACAAGCGACGAAGGGAAGAAGCACTGGCAAGATGCCAGTGGCACCGACCTATGCAGAAGCCGTCGCCTTCTGGCGGGCCGCGCGGCGGCGGTCGGTTGCCTTGAGGATGACCTTGCGGAGCCGAATCTGGGTGGGGGTTACCTCGACCAACTCGTCCTCCTCGATGTACTCCAGCGCCACTTCCAGCGACAAGACACGCGGGGGCTTCAGTAAGATCTTGCGGTCGCTGCCGGCGGCCCGGATGTTGGTCAGTTTCTTCTCCTTGGTCGGGTTGACCGGCATGTCGCCGGTGCGGCTGTTCTCGCCGACCACCATCCCCTCGTAGACGACGTCGCCGGGGCCGACGAACATCTCGGCCCGCTCCTGCAATCCGTCCAACCCGAAAGCCACTGCCCGGCCGGCACACATCGAAACCAGCACGCCGTTGGGCCGCCCCGGCACGTCGCCTTCGACGGCCCGGTAGCACTCGAAGCGGTGGTGGACGATCGCCGTGCCCTGCGTGGCGTTGAGCAGCCGGGTGCGCAGGCCGATGAGCCCTCGCGCGGGAATCGAAAACACGACGTACGTGTACTCGTCGTGGCTGGTCATTTCGACCAGTTGCCCGCGACGCGATCCGACCAACTCCATCACCGCGCCCAACTTGTCCGGCGGAACCTCGACCACGAGGCTCTCGAACGGTTCTTCGAGTACGCCGTTGTTGTTATGCACGATCACCTGGGGTTTGCCGATCGACATCTCGAACCCTTCGCGGCGCATCGTCTCGATCAGCACGGCCAGATGCAACACACCGCGCCCGGAAACCCGCAGCGAATCGGTCCCTTCGAGCGGCTCGACGCGCATCGCAACGTTTCGCTCCAGTTCCTTGTCGAGCCGATCCATGAGATTTCGCGTGGTGACGTACTTTCCCTCGCGTCCGGCCAGCGGCGAGCTGTTGATGCTGAAGACCATCTGGATGGTCGGTTCGTCGATCTCCACTCGGGGTAACGCCCGGCGAACGCTCAGGTCGCTGACCGTGTCGCCGATGGTCACGTCCTCCAGGCCGACCAGCGCGGCGATGTCGCCGGCGGTGGCCTCGTCGACCTGCAAACGGCCGAGTTTGTCGAACAGATGGACCTCCGCCACCTTGGCCGTTTGGACTTGGTTGCCGGCCTGCATCAGGGCAATCCGCTGCCCGCGGCTAACCGTTCCCGAATAGATGCGCCCGACGGCGATTCGGCCCACGTAGTCGGACCAGTCCAACGTGGTGACCAGCATTTGCAAGGGAGCGTCCGGGTCGACCTCCGGACCGGGAATGTCTTGCAGCATCATGTCCAGCAGCGGCTGCATCGAGTCGCCTCGCTGCTGGGGATCGAGGGTAGCGTACCCATCCTTGCTGGTGGCGAAAATATGCGGAAAATCGCCCAGCACGTCCTCGGCCCCCAAGTCCAACATGAGCTCGAAGGTCTCGTTGAGCACCTCGTGTGGCCGGGCCTCGGGGCGGTCGATCTTGTTGACGACCACGACCGGCTGCAACCGGCACTCCAACGCCTTGGTCAAGACGAACCGCGTCTGCGGCATCGGTCCCTCGACGGCGTCGACCAGTACCAGCGCGCCGTCGGCCATGCGGAGCACCCGCTCGACCTCGCCGCCGAAGTCGGCATGGCCGGGCGTGTCGATGAGGTTGATTTTCACGCCCTTGTGGTGCAAGGCGATATTCTTGGCCAGGATCGTGATCCCCCGCTCGCGCTCCAGGTCGCTGGAGTCGAGGATGCAATCCCCCACCAATTGGCTGGCTCGGAACTCGCCACTTTGGCGGAGAAGGCAATCGACCAGGGTGGTCTTGCCATGATCGACGTGGGCGATAATGGCGATATTGCGGATGTCGTCGCGACGCATGGGCACACGGGGTGGGGGGCGTGGGGGGAGGAAAGCCTTGTATTATAGCACGCGGCACCGGCCCGGGGTAAGAGGGTTATCTGAGGAAAGGGGGACTTTCGGGCACGCCGTGCCAAAGTGTCGAAACACGGTTTCGAGACGCCCAAAAAACGCCCGTCCACTCACCGAGTCCCGTGGCCGGCTGTGAAACGTCGCCCCGAGGCGGTCGCCGGCGGCGCCGAATTGTCCGTTCCTCGTCATTCTCCTAGAATTCCCCGGAACAAAAACCCGCGTTCGGATAGAAGGAGTTACGACTTATGCTCAACGAAGGTATCATCGTCAACAATTCGGCGGCCCTGGTAAAGTCGGAAATGGTCAAACAGATCCGGCGATTGGGCCCCACCACACCCGACCAGTTCGAACGGACCGTCTTCAGGGCCCTGACCGGTCACGACCGGGACGAGGTCGATTGGGATATCGAGGACAACCAGGCCGGGTACTACACCTGGCTGAAGAGCTTCGACGAATTGATCAGCGAACTGGTCGAGGACGGCTACATTCGCATCGAGGACGAAGGCCTCGTGCCCACCGATGCCGAGCCACACGGCGAGTATTCGCAGTTGGTCTATCCCCGGGCTTGATAGCAGGCCGCCCCACCTTACGCCACGCACACCCCTTCGGTTTCCGTCAGGCGGCGGAACA
>JABMRP010001150.1 GCA_013202535.1 Planctomycetota bacterium | reverse complement strand
GTCGCGGCCACGTCGTTTCTGATCATCGCCGTCAGCGCCTTCCACCTCGATCCCACCGGCCGGCTCCCCGCACGCCCCAGCGGTGACGGCGGGTTCGCCCTGGTCGGGCAAAGCGATCAGCCGGTCTATCACGACCTCAACACGGCCGACGGGCAAGAGTCTCTGGGGATCCTGCCCGCCGAAGGCGAAATACTGGCCGGCAGCACCACGTTCCCCCTGCGAGCCAGTTCGGGCGACGACGCCAGTTGCCTGAACCTCTATCAGGCCCGGCAGCCGCGCGTGTTGGGTGTGCCGCCGGCGCTGATCGATCGCGGCGGGTTCGATTGGGCCGCGACCGCCGAGGGAACCGACGAAGAGAACGAAAACCCCTGGCGGTTGCTCGATCGCAAGTTGGGCACCGACGACGAGCCGATCATTCCCGTGGTGATCGAAAAGAACACGGCCATGTACGCGCTGCACAAGTGGAAAGGCGTGGGCGAGGAGCCGTTCGAGCTACCCACCGCCACGGGCAAACCCGTTCGATTGCAGATCGTCGGCCTGCTGAACAACGGCATCTTTCAGGGCGATCTGTTGATCCGCGAGTCGGCCTTCGTCGAGCATTTTCCCGAGGCCGGCGGCTATCGGTTCTTCCTCACCGAACTCCCGTCCGAAGGAGTCACGCACGAGCGGATCGAGCAGGTCGGCCGTGCGATGCAAACGGGGTTGGCCGACCAGGGGATGTTCGTCGAAACGACCGGCGACCGTCTGGCCGGGTTCCTGGCCGTGCAGAACACGTATCTCTCGACGTTCCAGAGCCTGGGCGGTTTGGGACTGCTGCTGGGAATCTTCGGACTGGCCGTCGTCGGGTGGCGCAACGTGCTGGAACGCCGCCGCGAACTGGCCTTGATGCGAGCCGCCGGATGGCGCCGCCGCCGATTGGGCCGCCTGGTGATGATCGAAAACGGGCTGCTGCTAATCGCCGGCCTGGCCGTCGGAATGTCCGCCGCGCTGTTGGCCGTCTTGCCGCATCTGCTGGCCGGGGCCGCCTCGTTTCCCTGGATTCCGTTGACCGTCACGATCGGTGGGATTCTGATCGTCGGCGCAATGACCGGTCTGGCCGGCGTCGTCGCCATGACAAGAGCCCCGCTGGTGGCCGCCCTTCGCGGCGATTAGCCGGTCTGCTTACAACACCGAAGGGTGGGCCGGCGCTTCGCGACCGGAGAAATGAACCATTCTCCGCGACGGTCCGTATCCAAGTCAGACACACCGGCCCCACGGCACCCACGCGAACCTTTTTGCCCTGGCCGCCTCTTACCTGCCATCAGATTATAAGGAACATGTTTCCCGGGGCTTTTGCCACGAACGAACCGGTCACCGGGCAGGGATGATACAAGCCACTCGATGACGCGGACGACGGGAAACATTTCGACGACCCCCTCAAGGAGGAGAGCCATGTTGGTACTGATGCGAAAGAAGGGCCAGGCGATCGTGGTTGGCCAGGACGTCACCGTCACGGTGCTGGAAGTCCATGGCAGCCGGGTAAAGCTGGGGCTCACCGCTCCGGCCGACGTACCCATCCGCCGCGAGGATTCCGTCGAGCCCCCCCCCACCGTGCCACCCCCATGGCGTTGTGCCCAGTGCGCGTAGCCGACCCGTGAGAGCGGGGCCGTTCGCCGTCTCGCGTGCCATGGGCGGCTTGTCCGCCCTTGTTTTCCGGGGATTGGGCAAGCTCGCGGCACGCGGCCCATGGCACCCGTTTCCCCATACCCACACTTCTCCAGCGGCCGTCAGCGCCCCGGCGAGGCTCGGCACTTGCCGCGATCGGTGCGACGGGTTCTCTTGGTCGAGATGCCCATCAGTCATACCACCCGGAAGCAGGGTGTGCTCGCGTAATCCGTAAAGGCCGCGATATTTTTCGCAAATTGCTTGACGCGCCCAAGTCCCCAAGTATCATAGGGTTCGGAAGCTGAGGGATGTCGGCGGTGCATTTCAGGCACCATTTCGCCTGCCCCCCAGATTCAGCGACCCAGCGCGATGCCTACTCAAGCAAACGCCCGGGTTGGCAAGCTCGCTCACCGGACCAGCATGAGCCTATTGGTGAATCGCCCTTTTCGACCTCAAAGAACAGATCGACGTAATTTTGCAACCAGGAGACCAGCCAAATGAAATCGCACCGAATTCTTCTCACTACACTGTTGGCCCTTGCCCTGCTTGTCTCATTTGCCAGTACGGCTCGGGCCGGTGCCTTGGCCGACGTCTCGCCCGGTGAAATGGCTGGCTACAATCTGTTGTACGCGGTCGACAACAATCAATTCGATTTCAATGACGCCTACACCGTCGACAACTCGGCAGGCGTTGACGTCGGCTCATTCACGCGTGTCGGCTATTACGTGCAGTTGGATGGCAACTGGGTCTGGGCATCCATGGACACGTTCAACACCGACCCCACCATGGTCGGCGTCCCGAGAGCGGGAACGAACATCGTTGAGACCGGCACGTTGGTCAACAACTTGAATGTCCAGTCGAATCACGCGAACCTCACGAGCCTCAACGGGCAAACGGGACTCGACGGCATCATCGAGTTCTGGGCCAGCAATTACAACGGGGATGGCGGCGGACTCTACGGGTCGGATAACGGGCGATTTGACTGGAAGGATAGTGGCGGCTCCACAGGCGGCGGTCACAGCTCCTTTCAGGTATTTGCTCGCCCCACGCCAACCACGGGAACCACGCTCTTCGGGATCACCGGCAACGGTGGTAGCGGTATTGGCGACCAGTACGGCCCAGGCGGGGGCAATGCTCCCGATTGGACCTTTGGCCCCGGTACGGGCACCTACGCAACCAGAAATCTTGAGATCTGGACTTTCTCGTCCGCGCCCGACACGCTTACCTGGGACGGCGTGACGAATGGGAACTTCAACAGCACGACGCAGTGGACCGGTGGATCACTGCCTACACCCGATGATACGATGGTTGCCAAGATCGGCCCCCTGGGCACGAACAATACGGTGACCGTCAGCGCCGATGGCACTGCCTATCAAGTTGAGATCACCGGAAACGGAGCGCTGAATATCGGCTCGGGAAACACGCTTGACGTCGTTCAGACGATCAGCGCAAGCGGTCGGCCGGTCGGGCTGGCGGCCAACTCCACGCTCAATGTCGGTGGCGGCGAGATCGGAACGCTAACGACAACCGGCAATGCAACGGTTGGCTCAAGCGGAGGTCTTTCGGTCGACACGCTCAACTTGGGCTCGGGCAACACGCTTACCAAGGACGGCGCCGGGGCACTCACCATCACCGGCACGGGCAACACCATCGACGGGACCAACACCATCAAGATAAGCGGCGGCGCGTTGAAGATAGGTGGAGCGGATCCCTTGCACGGTGCCAACCTGAACCTGGACGGCGCCAGACTTACCGTCCAGGGTACTCAGACGGAGATCTTCGGTCAGATCGACTGGGAACGCTTCAACGGCGGACAGGATCTCAACAACCTCCGCAACGTCGGCGACGGCACCACCACCGGCGGTCTGCTCGGCATGACGCCAACGTCCTCGGGCATTTGGACGGGCCCCCTGAACGACCCCGGCTCCGGCGACAACTACGCCATGCTCTACACGGGCTTCTTCACCGCCCCAAGCGATGGCACGTTTTCCTTCTATACCCACGGCGACGACCAAGAGGCGCTCTACATCGACCTGAACCAAGACGGCGTGTTTACCTCCGCCGACGAGCGGATCACCGACAACATCGACGGCGGCTGGAACGAACCCAAAACCGGCACGGTCACGGTGACCGGCGGCCAGTCCTACGCCTTCGCTTTTGCCGCGCAGGAAAACACAGGCGGCGAGTTCCACCAGATGCAGTACGAAGGCCAGTGGGTTCAAACGGGTTTGACCGCCTATGGCGACGTCAACTTCACCGGTCCCATTACAGTGACGGCCAATTCCGAGTTGGAGGCCATCAGCGGCACCGTCGCCACCTTCGACGCCGTGACCGTCAACGACGGCGCGGCCTTGACCATGATGGGCGACGTGCCCGGGATCACCTTCACCCAAGCGATTCTCCCCGGCGGGAGAGGCACCTATAAGCCCGAGGTACCCACGACGCTGACGGAGACCAGCGGGCTGTCGAACCCCGGCGGCGTTGCGTCCACACTCGTGGCGGCCGGCACGGCGGACCTCATCCTGAACAAGGCGCCGGTCAACAGTATGGCCAACGTAACGCTTGAGGCCAAATCCGGGCGGCTGTTTTTGGACTACGCGAATGGCGATCCCACCGGCGGCGCGGACCTCGACGCTACCGGCGGGACGATCACCGTTCAAGGAGCGGGGGTAACTATTCCCGACGCGATAGGACATTACGGCTATCACATCAACAACGATGGCCTCGCGATGGATCTGAACAACAACGCGGGCATGATGGGCGGTGGTGATCCCACCACTGGCCCGAGCTTCTTCGGAAAGGCCTTCCTCAAGGAGGGACCCGGCAACCGGGGACTGGACTTCAACGACGACACCGACTTCCGGAACACCGGCGCCATCGGCCAGAACGACAACTACAGCAACCTTTGGACCGGCACGCTACATGTCGACGCGGCCAATGCGGGCAATTGGGAGTTCCGCAACGCCGGCGACGACGACCGGGCCGGCATCTGGCTCGACCTGGACCAGGACGGCGTGTTCGAGTCGAGTACGCCGGGCCTTGGCTCCAACCGCAACGAGCAGCTTTCCTGGGAGGACGGGGGTACCAAGACCGTCAGCCTGGCTGCCGGCGACTATCTGGTCGGCTTCACCCACCGCGAAGGTGGCGGCGGCTCGCGGGCCGACTTCCGCTTCAAGTCGCCCACCATGGGCGGCCAGGTGATCGTCAAGCCGGCCGATCCGGCCCAGGCCGACCTCTGGACCGCAACCGGCATCGGCGCCCTGGACATGCAGAACACGCTCACCGTCGATAACATGCTGACGGACGCCCTGCGCCACCTGGGCTACCACACCGGGCCCAACGGGGTCATGGATCTTAACAACAACAACAACGCCGGCGGCATGATGGGCGGCGGCGACCCGACCCAGGGTCCGACCTTCTTCGGCGAAGCCCTGCTCACCACCGGACCCGGCGATCGCGGACTCGACTTCAACGACGACACCGACTTCCGGAACACCGGCGCCATCGGCCAGAACGACAACTACAGCAACCTCTGGCTGGCCACGCTGCACGTCGACGCAGCCAACGCCGGTACCTGGGAATTCCGCAACCGGGGCGACGACGACCGGGCCGGTATCTGGCTCGATCTGGACCAGGACGGTATCTTCGAGTCCAGCACGGCCGGCCTCGGCTCCAACCGGGGCGAGCAACTCTCCTGGGAGGACGGTGGCTGGAAATCGGTCAACTTGGCCGCAGGGGATTACCTCATCGCCTTCACCCATAGCGAGGGCGGCGGCGGCTCACGGGCCGACTTTGCCTTCCGGCAGTCCATCGTCACCGGCGACGCCGAATGGGTGATCAAGCCGGCCGACGCCGGTCAGGCCGGCATCTTTTTGACGATGCCCACCTCGACGCTCGAGTTGGTCACCGACCTGGACGCCAACCTCAGGGAGTTGGTCCTCAAGAACGGCGACCTGCGAATCACCGGCGGCAGCCTGCTGACCGTCGAGCAGGCGAGCGTCTCGTTGGCCACTTCCGGCACGGTGGGGCTGATTACCGAGACGGAGACCATCCTCACCGACGTGACCGGCTTTGAGGGCAACGGCCAAACCGTCGAGATCACCAAGAGCGGCGCCGCCGACTTGATCCTCAACAAGGCAGGCACCGGTTTGGATAACGCCACGTTTATCGCCAAGAGCGGACGACTGGTCGGTGTGCAAGACAGCGGCAACCCGTTCGGCGGCGCGGCACTCGGGCTCGACGGCAGCGAACTGGTCCTCTCCAGTGCCGGCGGCGACAAAACCTACGACAACGCCCTCGGCGTTACCGCCGATAGCACGCTGACCGCCGGAGCGGCTGGCGGCGGCGTGGCCGGACCGCTAACCGTCACCCTGGGAAGCGCCGCCAACGGCGTGACCATCGATTCGGGCGTGACGCTCAACATGCGGTCCACCGATGCGTACTCCCTCAACGTCGCCGGGGCACTGGCCGGTGGCAACGTCACCGTAACCGAAGGCAACGTGGCGCTAGTCGGCGGCGGAACGGTCGCCAATCTGGAGATCGTCGGCGGTAACGTCGGCACCGGTGCCAATAACGTCGCCGTCAGCGATGGCGGCGCCTTCAAGGCCGGTCCCTTGAAGATCGCCGGCAGCGGCTCCCCGTTTACCGTCGGTGGCGACAACATGGCCGCCGGACCGCAAAGGCTCGGCCTCAGCGGCGGGACGGTTACTGTCTCTTCCAGCAGCATGCCCGGCGGGCTCGAGGCGTGGTTTGACGCATCGAGGGACGTGACCGTCGATGGAAGCAACAACGTGACCGCCTGGGCGGACCAATCCGGTAACGGCAGAGATGCCGTCACCTACCAGGGCACGGGGAATTTGACCGCCGGAGAGATCAACGGCCTGCCCGCCGTCCTATTCGGCGAGAACGAGAATCTCGAGGTCACCGGAACCGAGTTCTTCGCCCATGACACGTATATGGTCTTCCGATCAGATAGCGGCACGGGCGTGTTTGGCCCGAATGGCGGCGGTTGGGGCTCACCGTTCGGCCCGAAAGACAATGGCAACGACAACGATCGCTCGTGGATGTTCGATGGCGGAGACGACAGATTCTGGAATGGTGAAACCCCGGGCGCCGTCAGTTGGAATGGCGACGAGGTGGGCTCGGCAAACACTTTCGACATGTCGGGGGTAGCGGGCGCCGGAGGCTCGGATATGTCAGATTACATGGTCCTCAAAGTCACTGCCGGCAGCGCGAACAATCTTGGTGCAATCAGGACGTACACGCTTGGCACGCGAAATGATCAATGGTCGAACTTGCAGTTCGCCACGGCCGAGATCCTGGCCTTCGACCACGCGCTGACCCCCGGAGAAGAGAACGACGTCGGCGGCTACCTGGCGGACAAGTACGGCATCAACGCCCCCAACTACACTGGTAACATCGACCCGCCGCCGATCGACCTGCCCTTCACCGACATCAATGTTTCCGCCAATGCCACGCTCCACGCCGACACCCCGTTGACGGCCACCTTCGGCAATCTGGACATGGCCGCGGGCGTGGATCTGACGCTCAGCGGCGCTGATGCCGGGTTCATCTTCAACGACGTCAGCGGCGGTCATTCGGTTGACCGAGGCCTCACCATCCGCGGCGGGATTGCCCCGGGGGTCGGTGTCGAGTCGGACTTCGGCGTTGGCGGCAACCTGGTCTTCGATGATACGGCCGGTGCCAACACGTACGATTGGGATCTTGGTCCCGACACCGATGACGATGGGATCGGGGAGTACGATACGGTCCGTGTGTCGGGTGACTTGACCCTCGGCGACTGGACGCTCGCGCTGCACGACCTCGGCGGCGAGGCTGCCGAGTGGGACCCGCTGGCCTTGTTCACCGGCTTCAGCAATGTCACTTGGGATCCGGCCGCGGTCTCGTTCGACATGAGCGATGCCCCGGCATGGCTCGCGTTTACCCAGCCGGAAGACCTGAGGGTCGAGCACCTGCTCGCCGGTGCGCAAGGTCCCGAAGGCCTTTACCTGCTGGGGCTGCAAACCGTTCCCGAGCCGTCGACCATCGTGCTGATGCTCCTCGGCGGCCTCGGCCTGCTGGCCGTCGCCCGGCGACGTCGACGCACGGCGTAGTCCGGCGCGAAGTATCATGGTCGGGCAATGCCGACCCGGCCGTTCAAGTACCCCGGGTCGGGCCAAACCACTGGATCTGCGCTCGCGGCGTGAAGCTCAGGCCGTGCTCGCGGCAGTAGGGTACGAGCCACTCGGTCGTCGCGGCCAGCTTGCCCGGGTCGATCCCCTGCGGCATCAGCATCACGTCGCCGCGGTCGATCTCCCCGGCAAACTCGGCCAGATAGCGCTCCACTTCCTGGCAGTCGGCCCGGGTGTCGACGACGAACTTGAACTGGCACGTATACTCTCTCCCCAGCCGGCGAATCACCGCGGGTGCGTGACGCACCTGCTCGTGCCGCGGGCTCCAGCGGGGGTTCTCCTCGGCCGCCGGGGTCGAGTTGGAGAGTTTTGGGCTGATCGACATCAGATCGCACGCCACCGGAAGGTAGAGCGTGCCGGCCGTTTCGATCGTGATGTGATACTGCCTGGCCCGCAATGCGTCGGCCAGCGGGATCAGTTCGGCAAACAGCATCGGCTCGCCGCCGGTAATCACCACGTGCCGGGGTGCCAGAGCTTCGATCTCGGCGAGAATCTCCTCGACCGATCGGTCCTCCCCCTCGGGCCGCCACGAAGCATAGGGCGTATCGCACCAGCGACAGCGCAGGTTGCAGCCGCTGGCCCGCACGAAGCTACTCTTCGTGCCCCGCAAGGAGCCCTCGCCTTGAACCGACGCGTAGATTTCCGCAATCCGCATGACACTCGACTCGTACAACTGAGTTTAGCCCGGCTGATACGTCAGCGGATCGACCAGGCCCGCTTCGGCAAACCCGGCCAATCGCAACCGGCAGGCATCGCACCGGCCGCAGCTTCGCCCGCGGTCGTCGGGGTCGTAACAGGTGTGGGTCAAGGCGTAGTCGACCCCCAACTCCGTGCCCTGGAGAATGATTTGGGCTTTGCTCATGCGAATCAAGGGGGTGTGGACGGCAAACCGCAGCGTGCCTTCCACCGAGGCCTTGGTCGCCAGGTTGGCCATGGTCTCGAACGCCTTGATATACTCCCCCCGACAGTCGGGATATCCGCTGTAGTCGACCGCGTTGACCCCGATGAAAATGTCGCCGGTGCCGATCACCTCCGCATGGGCCAGGGCCAGCGACAGCAACACGGTGTTGCGAGCCGGCACATAGGTGACGGGAATCTGCTGGGCCATCTGGCCGGCATCGCGGTCCTTGGGCACTTCGATCCGATCGGTCAGCGCACTACCGCCGAAAATCTCTCCAACGATACGCACCGTCGCGTGCTGCCGCGCGCCCAACGCCTTGGCCACCCGGCCGGCCGCCTCCAACTCGAAGCGATGCCGTTGGCCGTAGTCGACCGACAAGGCGTACAGATCGAAGCCTTGGGCCGCAGCGATGGCCCCGGTGGTGGCCGAGTCGAGCCCCCCGGAAAGCAGCAGAACGGCCCGTTGGTTCATAGTGGTCTTTGCCAGGGTGTTGAAAAAGGGGACAGGCACGAATGGCACTGCCGACCGCTATGTCACTTTACCGCTAGGTCACTTTACCGCTATGTCACTTTACCGCTATGTCATTGTACCGCAGTGGGTTGCGATTCGCAGCCGCTGCCGGAGTTTTCTTCGCGGCTGTGGAGCATCGACCGACGACTTGCGGAAGGCTTGCATATCTGCAATCATATTGTAAGCGTGATGCATGTTCGCAATACTCGCGAGACAGCATGAGTCTTGAATAATCCCCCCTTTTAGGGGGATTTGTCACGAGCCGTGAGTAAGATGTCCCAAGAGCAATTTCGAGAGGTCATTCTCGATTCGATCGCCGACGGTGTGTTCACGGTCGACGGCGACTGGAATGTCACTTCCTTCAATCGGGCGGCGGAACAGATCACTGGCGTTGCGCGCGAGCAAGCCATCGGCCAAAAGTGCTTTGATGTCTTCCACGCCAACATCTGTGAGGCTGCGTGCGCTCTGCGCGAGACGATGCAAAGCGGACGGCAACGAGTCGACCGGCGGATCAATATCCTCAATAACCACGGTGAGAAGATTCCCGTAAGTATCAGTACGGCCGTGTTGCGGAATGAACGCGGGGAAGTGATCGGAGGCGTGGAGACATTCCGCGATTTGTCGGCGGTCGAACTGCTGCGCAGGGAGATCAACGAGCGTTACACGTTCCACGACATTATCAGCAAGAACCACGAAATCCGCCGGATCCTCGGCATCTTGCCCGACATTGCCGCGAGCAAGAGCACCGTGCTGATCGAGGGACCCACCGGGTCGGGCAAGGAACTGTTTGCCAAGGCGATTCACAGTCTGAGCGGGCGAACCCGGCGGAAGTACGTGGCCGTCAACTGCGGCGCCTTGCCCGACACACTGCTGGAGTCCGAGTTGTTTGGATACAAGAAGGGCGCTTTCACGGACGCCAAGAAGGACAAGCCTGGCCGGTTTGCACTGGCTGAGGGTGGAACGCTGTTTCTCGACGAGATCGGCGACATTTCCAGTGCCCTGCAGGTCAAGCTCTTGCGGGTTCTTCAAGAGAAGGAATATGAACCGCTGGGGGCCACCGCGACGGTAAAGACGAACGTGCGGGTGATCACGGCGACGAACCGATCGTTGGCGGACCTCGTGGGGCGAGGCACGTTTCGCGAGGACCTCTACTACCGGCTTAACGTGCTGAAGATTGTGCTTCCCCCGCTGTCGCATCGCCGGGAGGACATCCCGCTGCTGGTGGATCACTTCATTCGCAAGTTCAATGCCCAGCAAGGCAAGCAGATCGACGGCATCTCCGAGGAGGCACTGGGGGTGTTGATGGGCCATGCCTTTCCCGGAAACATCCGGCAGTTGCAGAACGTGATCGAGCACGCCGTTGTGCTCTGTCGCAAAAACCGCATCGAGATCGAGTGCTTGCCGACGGAGTTGCGGCAAGAGATGTCCGGTGGCAGAGTCGGCGAATCCAGTTCGGCCAGTGGCCCGTTGCTGGAAGCAGAAGCGGCGGTGATCTTTCGCGCACTGCAAAGGCACTCCGGTCACCGCGGCAAAACGGCCGCGGGGTTGGGAATTGATAAGACCACGCTGTGGCGGAAGATGAAGAAATATGGGATCACCCATCCGTAAGCGGTGTTTCTGACCACCGCTGCGTATCCGCAAGCCAGTGCAATGCATGACATTGCAGTTCTGCAATGCCAACGTACCCAGGCACGCTTGGTCGCTGTCGCTGTATCTCTTTTTGTATAAATGACTTGCGACGTTTCTTTCTGCAAGTTGCCGAACGGCACGCCTGTTGCTAATTACTGGACTGACACCCGCTCCCCACGGGTGTGACCGGGCTGGAACCAACATGGCTTGGGGAGAACAGCAACGCAAAGGAGAAGCGTGCCTCCATGGGCAAGAAAGGGAAATATAGCTTCTACGTTGAGGATAAAGCCCTTGAAGTGACGGAGCGACCGCGAAGATTCCTCGAGGCCTTTGCCGCCGTTCTGGAGCATTCCAACTACGGCCTTCCTCTGGAAGTGTACACGCGTCTTAGCACCAAGTGCAGCCGATGCGCCGCGAGTTGCCAACTCTATCAAACGACCGGTGAAGATCGAGATATCCCCTGCCATCGCTCCGAACTCCTGCTGAAGATTTTCCGGCGGTATTTCACGAAGTCGGGGCTCCTGAAAGCCAGGGTGTTTGGTGGCTTTACTTTAACTGACGAGTATCTCGATGAGTTGGGCGAAGCCGTTTACCGATGCACGGCGTGTCGGCGATGCAAATCGACCTGCCCGATGGGCATCGACCATGGGCTGGTCACGCACTTGGCTCGATGGTTGCTTTCCGAGATCGACGTCGTTCCCAAGGCTTTGCTGGTGGCGACCCGCGTACAGCTCGAGGGAGTGGGCAACACGTCGGCCATTCCGGTTCCCGCGCTGAAGGACACGTGCGAGTTCCTCGAGGAGGAATTCCAGGACATCTACAACAGGGACGACATCAAATTTCCCATGGACGTGGAGGGAGCCGAGTACGTGTTCTTCCCTGCCGTCTCCGACTACCTCTTGGAGCCGGACACACTGATGGGCAACGCCGCGGTAATGCATGTGACCGGAGGCTCCTGGACCATCGGCACGGGCAACTACGACGGGATCAACTACGGCCTGTTCTACAGCGACCGGATGATGGAGCGAATCGTCAAAAACGTGGTCGCCGAAGTACGTCGCCTGGGCGGCAAGAAGATCCTCGTCGGGGAGTGTGGGCACGCAACGCGCAGCGCCTGGTTCGCGTCTACCTTCTGTGGCCCGGACGCACCCGAGGTGGTGAACTGCCTGCAATACGCCTGGGACCAACTTCGGGCGGGAAACATCCCCTTGAAGGAGGAGCGAATCGAGGAGCGGGTCACCTACCACGACCCGTGCAACATCGCCCGGGCCGGCCGGATCACCGAAGAACCTCGCGAAATCCTCAATGCAATCTGCACGGATTTCGTGGAAATGACCCCCAACCGCACGGAAAACTACTGCTGCGGCGGGGGTGGCGGGACCGTTTCCATCGACGAGATCCGCGCCTTTCGCACCGGCCTTATGGGCAAGCGGAAGGCCGAACAGATCCGCGCCACCGGCGCAAAATATCTGGTTTCCCCTTGTGCGAATTGCAAGAAGCAACTCAAGGAGGTCTGCGAGGACAATGGATTGGATGAGGTCGAGGTCGTCGGCCTGCACGATCTGTTGTTGAAGGTCATCGACTTCGATATCGGCCGGAGCGCGACCGACTCGAAGGATGCCCAAGCTCACGCGGCGAAGACGGAAGAAGGAGAAGGAACCTGATGGAATTCTGGTTAGCGTGGGCGAGAGGGCCCGCTTTCCTGTTCGCATTCAGTTTTATGCTGCTGGGCTTGACCCGCCTCGTGGCTCTGACCGCGTGGGAGACGGCAAGAGCAATGCGCCGCGCGGGGAACAAAACGCTTCCCTATCGCCAGGTACTCACGGCTACGTTGAAATGGCTGCTTCCATTCGGCAAGTTGAAGGACCGGCTCTTGCTCAGCTTGACCTCGCTGACGTTCCATATTGCGATCCTGATCGTGCCGGTCTTCCTGGCCGGGCACATCGCCCTCTGGGCTCGTGGCTTGGGCATATCCTGGCCGGCAATCCCCAACCCGTTGGCCGACGTGCTGACGATCGTTGCCATTATCATGGCGGTCGCGCTGGTGATCCAGCGCGCGGCCGCAAGGCCGACGCGTGCGCTATCCAGGTTCCAGGACTACGCCATCCCATTGGTGGTTGCGGTGCCATTTGTCTCCGGCTTTTTGGCGATGCACCCTCTGGCCAGTCCGTTCTCGTATGAGGCGACCCTCTTCGTCCACGTCATGAGTGCAAACCTGGTCTTTGTGCTGATTCCGATCACGAAGCTGAGTCACATGGTATTGATCCCCGGTGTTCAATTGGTGTCGGAAGTGGCCTGGCACTGGCCCCCCGACGCGGGTAGCAAGGTGGCCGTGGCGCTGGGAAAGGAGAACGAGCCGATATGAGTACTTGGGCGATCCTGACCGACACAACCCGCTGCATTGGATGCGAGGAGTGCGTCAAGGCGTGCAAACTTGCCAACGATTTGGGCAAGGACGTACCTCGTCGCTGGAAGCAGCGTATCGATGATCTTTCCTCCACCCGATACACAACCATGGTGCGCCGCCCGGGAGATCATTACGTCCGCCAGCAGTGCCGCCACTGCCTGGAGCCGGCCTGTGTCTCGGCCTGTCTCGTCGGTGCCCTGCGGAAGACTCCCGAGGGGCCGGTCACTTACGACCCCGACAAGTGCATGGGCTGCCGTTATTGCATGACGGCGTGCCCGTATGGCATTCCCCGCTACGACTGGGATCAGCCGGTCCCCCAAGTCCGCAAATGCAACATGTGCTACGACCGCCTGCTGCAAGGCAAGCTCCCGGCCTGCGTAGAGGCCTGTGAGCAGAAGGCGACCATTTTCGGCCGGCGCGACGAGTTGCTTGAAGAGGCACATCGACGGATCCGCGAAGCGCCGGACAAGTATCTCGACAAAGTGTTCGGAGAGACCGAAGTCGGCGGCACGTCGGTACTCTACATCTCCGATATCCCGCTCGACTTCCTCGGGTGCCAGCCGGAACTTGGCGAAGTAGCGCTGCCCAAGCTCACCTGGGAGGCGCTCTCCAAGGTCCCCTATCTCATCTGCGGAATGGGCGGCGTCATGGCAGGTACCTGGTGGGTCATCGGTCGGCGCATGAAGCTCGCGGAAGAGGCGCGGCGATTGTCCATGCCTGGTGAGGAAATTCAGCGAGAAGGGCCGCAAGGCACGCCATCGACAGAAAACGACGAAGAGAAACAGGGCACATGAATACGAGACTGGCCAGCGTGAAGACGATTCTCTGGGCGCTGATGGGCGTATTGGCCGTGGTCACGGTGGCCCGATTCTGGGGCGGACTTGGCACCGCCACCTCGCTGTCCGACGTCACGCCGTGGGGTTTCTGGATCGCCTTTGACGTGATGTCGGGCGTGGCGCTGGCAGCGGGGGGATTCGTCCTGGCGGGCACGGTCTACATTTTCCACTTGGAGAACTATCGCCCCTTCGTCCGGCCCGCGATTCTTACCGCGTTGTTGGGCTATTTGGCCGTGGCCGTGGGGCTGCTCTACGATCTCGGTCTGCCGTGGCACATCTGGCATCCGATGATCTACCCGCAGTTCTACAGCGTGCTATTCGAAGTGGCCATGTGCGTCATGCTGTACCTGGCCGTGCTGTCGCTGGAGTTTGCCCCCGTCGTCTTGGAACATCGCTGGTTCGACCGACCGCTGTTCCGAAAGATCCATCAGTGGTTGCACAGCGCCGTGATTCCCCTGGTGATCGCGGGAATCGTGCTCTCGACGTTACACCAGTCTTCCCTCGGCTCGTTGTTCCTGATCACGCCGTATCGTCTGCATCCGCTTTGGTACAGCCCGATCATCTGGGTCCTCTTCTTCGTCTCCGCCGTGGCCCTGGGACTGATGATGGTCACGGCCGAGTCGCTTTTCTCCGGCTGGCTGTTCGGACACAAGATCAAAGTGGATCGGTTGGCCGGCCTGGGTAGGGCCGCCTCGGTGGTGTTGTTCTTGTACGCTGGCCTGCGGCTGGGAGATCTGGCCGTGCGGGGCGTCCTGGGACTGGCCTTCGACGGCTCCTGGCAGGCGCTGCTTTTCCTCTTCGAGTTG
>JABMRP010001149.1 GCA_013202535.1 Planctomycetota bacterium | reverse complement strand
TTGCCCACCTCGTCGAACATGGTTTCCGACTGCTCGACGATCGAGTTGCAGGCGAGGCTCAACGCTTCGGAATAGGACGTTTCGCCCGCACAATAGCCCACATACGTCGCCACGGCCCGACCCAGCGAGTCGAATTCCGTCTTACTAAAGACCTTCGACCCGGCCGGTTGCGACTTGATGGTATTACCCGCCGCGTCGTACCATGTGTAGCCCGTCAGGCCGTTGCCCACGGTGCCGGTCGTCGGATCGACGGCGTAGCTGGTCGACTGGTAGACACGCCCCAAATCGTCGTAAACCGACTCGCTCCGACTCAGCAGCGTGCCCTCCTCATCGCCATCGTACGTCTCGCTCCGCACGGGCCGATCGAGATTATCGAACGTCGTCCGCTGGTACGAATCCTCCTCGCCGGAAGTGCCCGTGTGTCGGCCGCGCCAGTCGTATTCGTTGGCGTTCCCGCCGCCGGCGTGATAGTGTGCGATTTATCACTCCGTCGGCGCTCTTACCTCGCAACGATTGACGCGTTGCAGAATATTCCTAACGAGGTGGAGCGGCCTGTGCTTCCTTCTTGTCTTTCGGGTCGAGGGAAAAGACAACTTCCCAATCGTCAGAGAATGGTGCCCGCCATCTGAAGACGCGGTAACTGTTCGTCAGAATAACGTTTCCCATGGCGTCGAATCCAACCGGCATCTCGCATGACAGCGGTTCTCGACTCGCAATGCTGAGTTTCTTCGTCGTGTCGTAGACGACGACTTGAGGAGGGTTCGGATTCCCTGTCACGTCGGTGTAGTAGGTCAGCAAGCGACCATCGTGGCTCGCATGCAGGGTTATTCCCTCGAAGGATCCTTCAATGCGAGTGAAGTCTCCGTTGAATTGCCACGGCAACGACTGTGGTCCCGCGAGATCTCCCGTTTTCGAGTCCAACATCCAGAGCACGGATTGCGAACCACGCTTTCGTTGAGCGTTGAGAATGATCAGGGGTAGATACCGGCAAGGACGCTTGGCTCCACGAATCATCAGGATCTGCGATACGGGACCGCCCACACGCTTTTCGATCGCCTTGCGGTCATGCTGCCACGGGACGCGCAACTCGTCGGCCAGATCGATCCGCCAGAGCACCGGGGCATTATTGTCCCAACGGGACCGGTTGAGCACAACCACCGAATCTAGATCATCGGTGGGGCCGAACCACTCGTTCGCCTGGGAGCCGACGTTCGGAAAACCGGGGCTGACCGACTCGCCAGTTGGCCGCGGCCGTTTGCCCCGCCGTGGTTCCGATCCTTCCTCAGCGTGCGGATCACCGCTCTCAAGTTCCAAAGGCTGCAGCACGACGTCCCGGCCGCTCTCGCGATCGTGCAAATGGACCCGGCCGCTCCAACGGGTGCTCTCGAAGGGTGGGTGCCAGGACTTGACCGTGTAGGAGGTTCCCTCCAACGCCTCGACAAGGTTGTCGACCGGGGCGTACCAATCGAGTGGCTCAACCGTACCTTGCCCCGGGCGCCACCGCCACAAGAACCACCGCTCACCTGACGGATAGAGCGCATGCATTCGAGCACCGAAGTCTTCGATCATCGAGTCCGGAGTGGCGTTGCGGACTCGTTCCTTGCTGACGGTGTTGACGCCAACCGCGCAGCTTCCCGCCCCCCAACCGCAAAGCTCATCGTGAAAGCCCGCTCTGCCGAGTTCCACGTCCTTTGGCATCTGCCGGCTTCGAGGCGGCTCCAGGTAGATCGATCTACTCGTGCGAAGGTCGACGGCGACCCAGCCGGCCGCTACGCAGCGCCCTGCGAACGGAGTAGGAGGTGCCGGCCCGATATTCCTGATCGGGTCGGCATGCTCCACTGTGGCAACAACCCATTGGCCGCCGTGCAAAACGACGACCTCTCCAATCAGGAAGTAGTCCTTCTGCGACGCTACCATCGTCCGGCGATACTCGTCGGGCATTGGCGTCACGCGGGGTGGCGAGGCCAAGGGGCGAGGAACATCTTCCTGGGCGATGGCTGGTCGGCACGCATACCCAAGTAACACCGTCAGTAGGATGGCGCAGCCGCCTGACCAAACGGCGCGTGGCGCTGCTTTAGTGCGTCGAGGACTACTTCCCATCGGAACATCCTTTCAATCAACTTGGAAACGGGGGTGGCGGGGGGGCAGAAGGCGGACGCGTGGGTGGATCCATGAACATTCCCAACTCGGCTTCAAGGTCCGTACATGCGGGACGGGGTACCGAGACAGTCCCGTGGTGCCTGCAGCTAGCCCATCTGCCGCATTCGACACACCTATCAAGGGCTGCCCGTCCTGGAGGGATAAGGCGTGGGGTTGCCTGCTGAGCCAAGCGGCAACTTCGTTCATAGGCCTGCTTCTCCCATGGGGCACATTTGGACTTCGTGATCGACCACAGCATGATCCGCTCGTCGCAATACTGCCTGGCATGAACCAACTCATGCTCCATGACAATCTCCGGATTGCGCGAGTTCCAATCGATACATATCTCAACTCGTCCCCCCAGACGGGGCCTGGCCAGTCCTGCCGGACCGCCTATGCACCGCGGAAGGCAAACGATAGATACGTGGCACTCTCTAGCTCGTCCTGTCCACCTAAGCCTGCCCCGAGTCTGAAGTGCTCGTGCGGCGGTCTCGCAACGAGTGCACTCGGGCGGAATGAACTCCGGTGGTGGCTCAGGCGGAACCTCTTGTATGAGATCTTCCCCCGGATACTGCTCAGAGAGGGGCGGCGATGCAGGAGGAGTGGGAATCTCCAGTGTTGGGGCTGGGATCACCGTAGGCGGGAAGTCAATCTCACCCGACGGATCCACCAGTACTAGCGGCCGGGACCGGGCGTAGGCATACAGGTTGGAGGCCTTGCGCCAAATCTCATGCGGATCACGGCCGACAAACCTACCCAATGGCCCGCAATAGTATCTCGCCCGGTAGTAGCAAAGTCCGGTCTCGCGGTCCAGCCGGCGGCCGGTGTACAGACGCGTGTTGTCGTGAGACGAGGTGCCACGGGTTGTCGACCAGGCGGCGTCGTAGATTGTCGCCCGCCCGTACGGGTCGTAGACGTAACGCTCCAGGGCGCCGCCGTCGGCGTCGACAAGAGCCGTGACGTTCATGTTGGCGTCGTTGAGGTAATACACCCGTTCGTCGAGCGTGCCATCGCCCGTTGTGTCGCGGTCGCAAAGCACCGGAGCGTCGATATAGCGGAGCCCCCAGAGGAACTGCCTTTCGGCGCTCGCAAGCGACCCTCCGCTGGAACTGCTGCCAGAGCTTGGCTCGACGCGCTCTTCGAGGCATTGCCAATGTTCGTTGAAGTAGAAATCGCGGGTTTCGTCGAGAATGCCGCTTTCGTAAGTAAGCTTCAGGACACGGGAGTTTCTTGCATCGTACTCGTACTCGGCCACGGTGGTGCCGGAGTCTTCGACTTTGACCAAGCGGTTCCAAGCATCGAACGTCAGATCGAAATGATCGTCCCAGTCGTCGGGCTTGGGGATCGTCGTCATGTTCCCCGCCGCGTCGTGGGCAACGTGGGTTGACGCGCTGGCAATCGCCGTGATCTCGTTGGCCTTGTTGTGGGTGCGAGATTGGGTGAGGTTCCAGGTACCGTTGCCATTGGTGTCCTGCTTGTAGGTCGACCAGTTGCCGGTGGGGTCGAGGGCCCAGTCCTCGGCGAAGTTCGACGAGAGGATTTCCCAATCCTCCTCCTCCGCGCCGACGACAAGGTTGCCGCGCTGCATGTTGGTCAGTTGGTACATGCCGTCGTAGGAGTAGAGTTCGTCGAAGGTCTTGTTGGAGGATTCCGCCACCGAATCTTTCCGCCAGAGCCGATTGCCGGCCCGGTCGTAACCGTGCTTAATGCGGACGACATCCGTGCTCGTGTTGTAGTTCCGCCAGAGAAGATCCACGACGCGCCCGAAACGGTCCATGCCGTTGTAAGGGTCATTTCCTATTCCGTAGGCCAGATCGTAGCGGATCTGCGGCTGAGTGAGGTCGACCTGGACAATCGAACCGCTGCCCAAGTAACTGTAGTCGGCCAGATGCGTGCCCACGCTGCCGTTATCATCGTCGGCGAGATAGCTTACGCGGTTCATGGCGTCGTCCAGGCCGGTGTTGTACTCGGCGCGAAGGACTCTTCCGTTGGGATACGTCATCTTCTGCAAGCGAATGTGCCCGCCGGATCCGTCCGGATACGTGTATTGCACTTTCGGCGTCGTCGACGTTTCGACGGAACTTTCGTGCTCCTGATACTCCGTGACGAGCTGACCGAAGTCGTTGTGGACCAACTCTACTTCATTCACCACGCTTCCGCCCGAGTCGGCATCGTAGGACGTCAACTTTTCAGGCAGCCCGCGCTTCTCGAAGGTCGTTGACAATCGCAACACGGCATCATCGATTCCCGTTCCGACGGTGGTTACCTTGTCGGACGTTTGGCGGCCGAGATCGTCGAAGGTGAACTCGTGGACGGTGCCGTTTTGGTCGGTCTTCTCGATCACCTGTCCTTGTCGATTATACGCGAACTCGACCCGATCGTAAACAGTATCCTGCCCGCTGCCCAGCGGATTTCCCGTGTCGTCCGAATCCGGATAGATTTCCGCTCGCAACAGATCCGCCCGGGCGATGTCCGAATCTTCCAGCGTCGTGCCGTAGACATATCGGGTGGTCTGATCGCCGGTGGACGAGTTTTTTGCCACCAGTGTGGACACCTGGCCGTCGGCCGTGTAGGAGGTTTCCACTAGTACATCCTCGTCGGCCCCGCCTGTGGAGGGGTTGCCGTCGGTGTAGTTCTGGATGTTTTTGGTCGCGCGGCCCAGCGCGTCGAATTCCCGTCGGTCTTCGCGGCCCGCCGCGTCGATGCTTTTGTAGGCCTCGCCCGTGGCGTCGTATTCGGTCGAACCGACCAGAACCGTGTCGCTGGAGGCCGGCGCCGAGCGACACGTTATCAAGAACAGAAAGAAAGCCGGATCGCGTTAATGGCGCGACCCGGCTTTGGTATAGTTGGTGGCCGATGGGCTCCGACTCTTGTGAGCCGATCTTGACGCCGCTCGGTCAGTCACTCGCGTCCGGCGGAGACGAACAGCAGAAACAGTCCGGCAGAACGGGCCGAAACTCTCCGGCCAAATAGCGGCGACTACAAGTTACGGCCCTGCCCATCTTCACTCAATCGGACCTGCCCCGTTTTCCTTCCTTTTCCTTCCCTGCCGCGGCATATGATTCGTCCGAGTCCGTGACGGCCGCGTTTTAGGATGGATGGACGCCTGCCGCAACGACGGGGCAGGGTACAGCTACGTGGGCATCTGCTCGGCGTGGCAACCGGCATCGCGGTGTCCCCCGCCCTGGGCCAGCCGTCTATGACCCTCAACACAACCGCACGCGCCACGTCCGGTGATGCCTCGACGACTGACACCACTGCAATTCCTCGGCCATCGCGTTTCACAATCAAACGTTGGCCGGGGCGTACAGCGTCATCAGTGCCCGCCAGCACTGTGATAGAGTTGTTTTTGACAGAATCAACCCTCGCAACCAGATCGTCCGGCGGAAACGTCTCGTTTGCTCCCTCGAGCGAGCGTTGGCTGCCAAAGGAAAGACCTTCGAGTACTTTGTCATGTAGAGCCTCTACATCACGCGGAGACATTTCTCCGTCCGCACAGAAAACCATGCGCGGAGATGTCAGT
>JABMRP010001148.1 GCA_013202535.1 Planctomycetota bacterium | reverse complement strand
TTCTGCAACTTCGCGGTCAACCCGTGGGGCGTGAAGCGATGCTGGACGCCACGGTCGGTCGAGTCGATTGTGCGCGAGATCGAACAGATCGACGCCGATCTGGTCATCTTCGTCGACGACGTGTTCACGCATCAGCCGGACCGGGTCATCGAGATCTGCGACCTGCTGATCGAGAAGAAGATTCGCAAGCACTACATCGTCAACGCCCGGCTGGAGATCGCCAAGCGTCCCGACGTCATCCGCAAGATGGAGCAGGCCGGGTTCTTCGCGCTGCTGATCGGCGTCGAGTCGACGCAGGACGCGACGCTGAAGTCGATGGGCAAGGGGTTCAACATCGAGACGGTCCGCAAGCGGTTCAAAGTGCTCCGCAAGTCGAAGATGATCATCAACGCGTATTTCATCGTCGGCAACATCGGCGAAACCGAGGAGCAGATGCTCTCCACCGCGTCGTTCGCCCGGTCGATCGGCGTCGACCTGATCCACGTTTCCCGCTTGCGCAACGAGCCGCACTCGGGCCTGAGCGACCTGGTCGAGCAGACGCCGGGCTACCACATTGACGCCGAGGGCTTCATCTACAGCGACGACTACTCGTCGCAGCACATCGCCGCTCTGCGCAAGCAGATCGACAAGCGGTTTCACAGCCCGCGGCACGTGGTCCACGTGGTGAACAAGATGGCGCGGCTCCTGCACTGGCGCGTGTTGGCCAAGGGGGCGCTGACGATCCCCATCTTCCTGGCGCTGCTGGTGGCCACGCAGGCGGACCGGAAGATGCGCAAGTGGATGGGCAAGCCGGTGAAGTGATGCGTCCGGCGTCTCAGCCCGGCGTCTTGCCGTGGGTCATGAGAAAGGAGCACGTCTTGAACGATGCGAACGACCGCCGCCCGCAAGGGATGGCGGCGGACGAGCTAAGTGAGAACGATAGGCAGCTTCGGCTGCTCGTGGAGAACATGGGGGACGTGATCTCCCGACATCTCCCGGACAGCACCTTCACGTATGTCAGCCCGTCTTGCCGGGTCCTCCTGGGATACACACCAGAGGAACTCGTCCACACACGCGCGGCCGACTATGTGCATGCCGATGAGGTGCAGGCGGTCATTGCCACCATTAACCACGCGGCCGAGAGGCACGACGAGCACTACCGCGTGCGGCACCGCATGAAGCGCAAGGACGGCAGATACATCTGGGTGGAGACGGTCGGCCGGCTGTCCTACGGACCGGGCGGCCACCTGCACGAGATTCAGTGCGTTGCCCGCGACATCACCGAGGGCAAGCAGGCGGAGGAGGCGCTAAGAATCGCGAAGGAATTCTCCGAGAATCTTCTGGAAACCGCCAATGCGATTGTAATCACCCTGAACTCTGAAGCCGGTATCACAACTTTCAATAACTATGCCGAGAAGTTGACGGGGTACAAGAAAGCGGAAGCTATCGGCGGAAACTGGTTTGATCTCTTCATTCCCCCAAGAGACAAGGAAGCCGTACCCAAGGTCTTCAGAGAAGGCCTCCAAAATATACCTGACGCATCACGGCACGAGAATCCCATCGTTACAAGAAGCGGCGAAGAACGGCTGATAAGCTGGAGCAATAATGTATTGCGAGATAGTTGCGGAAGTATTGACGGTGTTCTGAGCATTGGGATAGATATCACCGACCGCAAGCGGGCGGAAGAGGCGTTGCGCCAGAGCGAGGCAAAGTTTCGGGGACTTGTCGAGTCCTCCGGCGACTGGATCTGGGAAGTCGACGTGGAAGGCGTCTACACGTATGCCAGCCCGCGGGTTGAGGCCATCTTGGGATACAAGCCGGAGGATGTCGTCGGCAAAACCCCGTTTGACCTGATGCCGCCGGAAGAGGCGGCGCGAGTTGCGGAGCTCTTCAAGGACGCGGCGGGAAAAGGCGAGCCAATCGTCGCGCTGGAGAACGTTAGTCTGCACAAAGACGGCCGACGCATTATCCTTGAGACAAGCGGCGTCGGGGTTCTTGACACGGCGGGGAAGGTCACCGGTTATCGAGGCGTGGATCACGATATTACCGAGCGGAGGCAGACGGAGGAAGCGCTTCGCGAGTCCGAGGAGTTGCACCGCATCACCATCGAGAGCCTTTCGGATGCCGTTTTCATCACCAAGGATGACGGCGCCTTCACGTTTATCTGTCCTAATGTGGCTGTCATTTTCGGCTATTCATACGACGAGGTGCAGGCACTGGGCAACATCTCTTGCCTGCTCGGTCAAAACCTGTTTGATCCGGCTGAGTTGGCAGAGCGAAGAGAATTGCGGAATATCGACCGACAGGTTACCGACAAACGGGGCGAGGCTCATGGCCTTCTCGTGAACGTCAAACGCGTTTCGATCAAAGGAGGGACCGTGCTCTGCACGTGCCGCGATATCACCGAGCGCAATCGGGCACAAAGAGAACGGGAGGAGTTGATCGCCAAACTGGAGGCCCAGAACGCCGAGTTGGAACGGTTCGCCTACACCGTTTCCCACGACCTGAAGAGCCCCCTGATTACCATCCAGGGATATGTCGGAATGTTGCGCCAAGATCTGGCCGACGAAGTCCCCGTGACCGTGAGGGATGACCTTGCCCGCATCTCCAGCGCAGCCGACAAGATGGACCAATTGCTTCGGGATCTGCTGGAACTGTCGCGGATCGGCCGATTGATCAACCCGCCGGAGAACGTGTCGCTGGAGGAAGTGGCCCGCGAGGCGCTGGAGCTTGTCGGCGGACAAGTCAAGGAGAGGGGAGTGCGAGTTGAAATATCCCCGGACTTGCCCGTGGTCTTTGGCGACCGGGTGCGGCTCTTGGAGGTCTTGCAGAACCTGATCGACAATGCCGTGAAGTACATGGGCGATACCTCTGAGCCGCGGGTCGAAATCGGTTCGCGCCGGGACGGCAATCAGACGATCTGCTACGTTCGCGACAACGGAATCGGGATCGAGCCGCGATACCACGAGAGAGTCTTCGGGCTGTTCGATCAACTGGACCAGAAAGTGGAAGGCTCCGGAATCGGCCTGGCCTTGGTCAAGCGGATTGTCGAAGTGCATGGCGGACGCATCTGGATCGAATCGGAGGGCTCGGGGCACGGATCGACTTTCTGTTTCACCGTGGCGCCGAACGGCCAGTCCACCTGACACCGGGAAACGGAACCCGGCATGACCGGCCACTGACTATTTCGCACGTCGCGAAGGTCGATTTCGCGCGAAAAATGCCCCGCCGGGAAAAAAATCTGGAGATTTTTTTGGAGTCACGTCGTCGGCCGCGAAACGGTCGAGCACCATCCGATTCACCGGCGCGTTGATTCGCGCACGGTGCCGACGCACGCGTTTTCTCCAGCGCGCCGGAGTCGTTCGATCGCCCCTTGCGGGCAATGCGTTGCTCGTCACCTGGCGAAGTGGTCCGGGGTGGTATGACCGACAGAGAGCATGATCGATTCCACTTGCGTAAGCAGGTCAACGACCCCAAGACGAAGCTTCCGCCAGACAAGACTCGCGGCAACGAAAGTGCATGGGATATCTTACGCCCAGCGGCGATATTTTCATCGCGATCGAGCGGTCGTGGGCGATGAATCCCGCCTCGGAACTGCCCGTAAGTCATGCCGTAACGTATTGCAGGAAAATGAGTTGCGTCTGCCGTAAAAAACGGGCCGTGAGAGACGGGCCTTCCCTGCCACGGTGGGCACCTCTTCGGCCCGCGCTTCCGTTGAGCCGCTCGGTTCGCGATGCGTTGTGGCTGTGGTGAAAGCAGATTTCAGCGTGTCGACATGCGCGCCTGCGCGAGGCGGCCGATGGTGCGCGGCAAAGAAGTTTTCGTGTGACTTCGCTCTCCTTTTCAGACGCCGCGCGTGGTGATGGAAGCGCGATAAGAAACGATTTTCGGATGTTGAAACGCGCGCGAGGAGAAGCGGGTTGAAAAACTTTTTCGTCTTGCGAAAGCGATGCGAGAAACGGTTGTGGCGCGGCTGCGCGCGCCGTGCAACGCAAACTTTTTTTCCGTAAAGCGCAAATTGTGCTTGCAAAGTTCCACGGAATTTGTAGGATTATACGGCATTGAGGCGATGTGGGACCTTGAGACAAGAAGACGAACCTGAAAACCCTTAGGCAAGGGAGATAAGAGTCAGGACGGGTCAACGGCAACCACAACCCGATTCGGCGCGGTTTTGCGTCGAGGCAAGGATGTTGGTGAGTGCGTTGTGTTGTTTCAGTGGCGAACCTGCCGAGCTACCGCCCCAGCCCGGCTTTCGGCATGGATGTCGCCCGAAATGCTAGTTAGGAGGACGTAAGGTGGCCAAGAAGAAGAAGGCGGCGGCGAAGAAGAAGGTAGCGAAGAAGAAGGTAGCCAAGAAGAAGGTAGCCAAGAAGAAAGCTGCTCCGAAGCGCAAAAAGGCCGCCAAGAAGA
>JABMRP010001147.1 GCA_013202535.1 Planctomycetota bacterium | reverse complement strand
GGTCGATGCCGTCCAGAGGCATGGTGCCGCTTCGTTTGACTTCGGCCGCGGAGAGCAACGTCGGCAGCATGTCCGAGGTTGTTGCCGGAAAGTCGGTGCGACCGGCGGAAATTCGAGCCGGCCACTGGAGGATCGCCGGTACACGCAGGCCGCCCTCGTAGATACTGCCTTTCCGGCCGCGCCCGCCGGAACTCTCCTCGCGCAATCCGCCGTTGTCACTGCAATACCAGAGAATCGTGTTTCTCTCGATACCGAGTCGGCGCAGCTCGTTGCGAAGCCGGCCAAACGCTTCGTCCAACACGGCAATCTCCGCGAAATACGCTCCTCCCGCGACACCGGCATACATTTGTGGATTCGCGGGCTTCTCCTGATGTGGATCATGCGGAGACGGGAACCACGCTACGGCAAACATCGCTCTCTTGCCGTCCTTGTGCTTGTTCAGGAAGGCGATCGTTTCGTCGATCGTAATCGCCGATCCGGAGCCCACGATCTGCTCCACCATTCCGTTGCGGCTCAGGTACGGGTCGTTGTCGAAAAAGTTCAACCCAATGACCCATTCATCAAAGCCACTGTTCCCTGGATTCACGGGGCTGTCTTTCTGCGCCGAGCCAACATGCCACTTGCCGAACATCCCCGTGACATAACCGGCGCCGCGCAACTCTTCGGCAAGGGTGGACTCTTGCGGGCGCATGTATCGACCGTGATTCGTAATCTTGATACGGATCGGATGGCGACCGGTCAGCACGCTGCCACGCGTTGGCGAACAAACCGGGGCCGCGGCATAGAAGCGGTTGAAGACCAACGCCTCTTTCGCCATCGCGTCGAGGTTCGGCGTCTTCACGACACGATGTCCATTGTAGCCGGTATCACCCCAGCCTTGGTCGTCCGCCATCACCAGGATGATGTTTGGTGTCTCCGCCCGAGCGACGGCAGGGAGCATGGCTATCAGCCAGAGTAGGGCAAGAAGTCGCGGTCCCATATCGATGTCCTCCCGCCCGCGTTATTGTTCGCGGATGCGCCGAAGCTGTGCAAGCAGTTCTTTCACGATCTCGGGGTGCTGTGTGTACAGATTCGTCGTCTCCGACAGATCTTTGGACAAGTCGTAGAGTTGCATCGGCGGTTCGCCCGGTTGCGGCTTGACAGAGCGCGGCTGGGAAAAGCCGCCCGAGCCCAGGCCGGTGATCAGCTTCCACGGTCCGCGACGAATCGTCATCATGCCGCGCCCCGAAGCGATCGGCAGGTACGTGCGAATCGGCTTGGCTTCTGGTTGCTCGCCCAGAAGCGCCGGCAAGAAGCTGAAGCTGTCCGGCCCCGCTTCGTCCGGCCCCGCTTCGTCCGGCAGCTTTCGGCCAACCACGTCCGCAAAGGTGGCCAGCACATCGGTGAAGCAGATCATCTGGTCACTCACGCTGCCCGCTTTCACTTTGCCCGGCCAGCGGACGATAAACGGCATGCGATGGCCCGCTTCCCAGGCGTCCGCTTTCATGCCGCGGAGTACGCCGCACGAGTCGTGGCCCAGTCGCCGTACGTCGGCGTCGTACCACACCGGCCCGTTATCACTGGAGAAGATGACCAGCGTGTCGTCCGCCATGCCCGCCTTTTCCAGCGAGGCCAGCACACGGCCAATGTGGGCGTCCACCATCATCGTGAAATCGCCATACATCCCCGCCTTACTTTTGCCCTGAAATTCCTTGCTCGGCAGCCACGGCGTGTGTGGCGACGGGTAAGCGAGATAGAGCATGAGTCGCTTATCATCGGCCCGGGCGGCGTGGCGCTCGATAACGGCGACCGCTTCGTCGGTGAATCGCGGCGTGACTTCCTCCAATTTCAGATCCGGGGCAATACCTCCGGCTCGCCAAAATGCGCCCTGGATGGGCGACCAGCCTTTGCTGTTGTTGGCGGCAATGGTCTCGGTGGGTGGCGTGACTGCGTGGCGGTTGCGGATATAGAAATAGGGCGGAATGTCGGTCGATGCACGGATGCCAAAGAACGTATCGAATCCGCGATCGGTGGGTCCGCCCGGCAGCGGCTGGTCGTAGCCGTTCTCGACGAATCCCAGGTGCCACTTGCCCACCATCGCGGTGCGGTAACCGGCGTCGCTCAGCAGGGACGCGATGGTCATCCGCCGTTGGTCAATCACCGGCCCGCGAGCCCACGCGCCGGACTGCGCGCGAAACGGATACCGTCCCGTCAGCAGCCCATACCGCGAAACATGGCACAACGGGCCGGCCGCGTGGGCGTCGGTAAACCGCATGCCGGCGGTGGCCAGCGAATCAATGTGCGGCGTGGAAATCTTGGAAGCCGGGTTGTAACAGCCCGGATCGCCGTAACCCATATCGTCGGCGAGGATCAACAGAATGTGGGGAGTCTCGGCGGCGAACCCCACCCCGTTTTGCCCCAGCAGAACGGTGATGATTGAGAGCGTAAGGCAAGCGGATCGCATCATACGGATGTCCTTGTCGCGGCATGATTAGTTGTTGTGCGAAACACCACAAGGATAATGCCTCGCCAGGCACTTTGCCAGCGATTGGGCTTCGCTCGGCCAAATTGCGGGAAACCTTCGATTGCCACCCCCCGGCAGAGGCGTCGTTGCCGTTCCTTTCGGACGGTTCGTTCTCAGGGGTCTCGCTTGTGGACGGACGACCACTTGTCGATTATCGTAAACGGCCCGCACTTTGTCCTTGTGTTTGACGGGCTTCTTCCGCCCGAGCCCGTAAACGGTCGCCAGCGCCCATCGCGCGGATCGCTCGCCCACGTCCCGAAGGACGAACCTCGCCCGTTGGCCCGGGCTCAGACGCGTCATCCCGAAGACGGAACACCGAAAGTGGGGGCCCGATCGTTACGCGCCTTCGTTCGGCACCAACGCACGTTCTGTCAGGGGAACAATCGAGTTGGCGATGGTCACGGCTGCTGACCGGTCGGCGTAACGACGTTGGCTATCGCGCTGCGTTCGGCAATCACGACCGCCGAATCATGGACCGGCAGCTTTCCAAAGACCGTGCCTCGGGCACCGGACATCCAAAAGGTGTCATCGATCGAGTAAACGCGGCCGGACAAGAGGTCCACCCACACCGGTTCACGGAACTCCGCGTCTGGAAGCAATACGGTGATGTGTTCCATCGCCGATCGTTTTCCCGGTATCGAATCACTACGCCACAGCGTGACGACCCATCCGACGTCGCCTCGCGTGTAACCGAAGATCGCGAAGCGGCTTGCGGCGGACTTGCCGTCGATGCGGGCCTTGAAATCTTTGACGCGAGTGAGTGTGTCGTCGAAAATCGCTGCCACGTGCCCAACCGCGTAGTAGGCCGGCTTTCGATAGGAAACCGTCTTGTCCGGATTGGTCTTCAGCAGCCCTTTGTAGTTCACGCGGTTGGGATACTGCATGTCGCAGATGGCGAAATACGACGAAGGAATATCGCGGCCAAGATCGCCCAGCAGACGCCGCAAGGACCACTTGGCCTGGGCCGACTCGGTCCATGGCAGGCTGCCCAAGGCGCCAAACCCGCCTGGAGCGGACGGACAGCCGTTCTCGCCTTGTCGGATCTTGATTCTCGGAGAAACCTCGCCGATGGCCTTGCGCAGCTCGGCGACTTTGCCGTAGGACGCGTCCGGGTTGGCGGAGTAGGGATGATAAGCCACTTGATCCACGAGCGAGATTTCGCCCTGGTCGCGGAGCCAAGTCAGCGTCTCGGCGGCAAACACGGCGTCGAAAGCACCTCCCGCGGCGATAATGACCGTTGCGGCCGGCTGGCGAGCGCGAATAACGTTTGCCGTGCGGGCAACGAATTTCCCGTACTCGACGGCGCCCTTACCCCGGCCGGTGCGGGGCTCGTTCCAAAGCTCCCACTCGTCGACGTGCCGCTTGTATCGATCAACGGCAGCCGCAACGTATCGATCCCACGCCGCGAAAGCCTCCTCCGACTGGATCATGCCGCCTCCCAGGCCCGTGTCGCCACCGCCGGGGTAGATCGGGTTTCCGTAGCAGAGACACACCCAGGGCTCGACGCCCTGGTCGACCATGTCGAAGATAATCTCGTCAAGCCACTGCCAGTCGTACTGGCCCGGCCTCTTCTCCGTCTTCGCCCAACCCGACTGGATGCGGGCCTTCTTGATTCCCAGCGGGCCGAGGTACTCCCTCCAATGTTTGTAGATCGTGTAGTCGCGGTCCATCGTCTCGGCGCCGATCGACCAATTCGACGACTGAATCTCGCGGGCGTGGCGCAGTTTGATCTTGCCGAGCAGGCGGTAGCCGGTGCCTGGTACTGCACCCGATTCGGCCGCAACGGAAGGCTCCTCGTCGGCGCTGACGCGATCTTGAGCCGGGACAACGAGGCCGAGAGCGACGAGCAGGAGCCGACCCGCGGAGAGAACCGGGTGAATCGCGTCTGAGCGGGGCGTCATCTCGTCCATCTCCGACGCGCGCTGGGGTCTTCGGCCGTGACCGTAAGCTGGGGCGTATGGGAACTGCTTTTCGAGCCGAACCAGATGTCGTTGCCGCCTTGCCCAAGCGTAAGCACGGCCGTGTACGTCCCGTTGCCGGTCACCAGCGGCGTGACGTCGATCTCAATCGTTTTTCCGGCACCGAACTGGCCGGCCTTCTCTCCCACCAACTCCTTGGGAGCGGGCGCAGTCGATGGTGTCAGGCTTTGCTCGGACCAACTGCTATGGGATCCTCGATGCACGTACAATGTGCCGCCACCCGGGTCACCGCCTTCGGTCAGTTGTAGCGTGGCACGGATCACCTTGGCAGGCAGCCCGGTGACATGGAACTTCAGATAGCTCACCCTCCGCTTGGGCTCGACCTTGAGGTGCTGCGTGTCGTGGCCGGCATCCCCTTCCAGGTAGGCGTCTTCACCGGGCGAGTAGGTTTTCGTCACGCGGGCCGAGAAGGGCCCGGCGTTGATCGCGGGAGGGTAGTTGCGGTTGGGATCAGCAGGCCGGACCAGAATTGCCCAGTCCTTGTCGATATCCTTCGGCGCGCGGCCCAAGGAGCAGACCGAGCCGCCGTGAACCGCGCGAACCGTTCCCGTCTGTAACGATCCCCCGTGTCGCGGGTCGTACCAATGCACCTCGAAGGTGCCCTTGCCGTCCGAGAGATCCAGTTTGGCCGTGCCGCCGTTCTTGAGGTAGACCACGTAGACCAGCCCGGGCTTACAGAGACAGTAGTCGCTGGAGCCCGACGCCAAGTCGTCTTGGCAGGACATCTCCCAGACTGGGATCTCGTACTTTTTGAAGAACTCCAAGGCAAAGCGGCAGTAATCCCACCAGCGGTCGCGGCTGCGGAAGTCTTCGAGG